>JBBTDR010000646.1:0-7269 GCA_038042665.1 Nitrospinota bacterium | reverse complement strand
GCGCCCAGAATGGCGAGAAGGAGGGAGGCCCCTCCATCCTGGACGGCGTGCCCGCCGCCCTGCCCGCCCTCCTCCGCGCCCAGCGGCTCCAGGGCAAGGCCGCGCGGGTGGGCTTCGACTGGGCGGACGCCCAGGGCCCACTGAAGAAAGTGGAGGAGGAGTGGGCCGAGCTCCAGCGGGCCATCGCGGCGGAGGACGCCCCCGCCCTCGAGCGCGAGCTGGGGGACTTCCTCTTCGCCGCCGTGAACCTCGCCCGCAAGCTCCGGGTGGACGCCGAGCAGGCGGCCCAGGGCGCGGTGGGCCGCTTCACCGCCCGCTTCCACCACATCGAGGCCGAGCTCCGCGCCCGGGGCCTCTCCCCCGAGCAGGTGCCCCTCGAGGAGCTCGACCGCCTCTGGGAGGAGGCCAAGGCGCGCGAGGCGGGGCCCTCCCCCGCCTGAGGCCCCACGGCGATGGATCTCCTCGCCTACTTCCTCCTCGCCTACTCCACCCTCTTCGCCATCGTGGACCCGGTCGGGGTGGCCGCCCCCTTCGTGGCCATGACGGCGGGCGACAGCCCCGAAGAGCGGCGGCGCATGGCCCTCGTGGGCAGCCTCGCGGCGGGGCTCGTGCTCCTCTTCTTCGCCTTCGGGGGGCTCTCCCTCTTCCGGCTGCTGGGGATCACCTACCCGGCCTTCCAGATCGCGGGGGGGATCATCCTCCTCCTCGCCGCCCTCGACATGGTGCGCGCCCAGCGCGTGGCCCTGCGCACGAGCCCCGAGGAGCAGGCCGCGGGCCGCGCCAAGGAGGACATCGCCATCACCCCCCTGGCCGTCCCCCTCCTCGCCGGGCCGGGGGCCATCTCGGCCGCCATGGTGCTGGGCGGGAAGGCCGCCACCCCCGCCCACAGCGCCGTCCTCGCCCTCGCCATCGCGGCCATCACCCTCACCGCCTACCTGGCCCTGCGCTGGTCCATCGCCCTCTCGCGCTTCCTGGGCACCCTGGGGGCGCGGGTGCTGGAGAGGCTCGTCGGGCTCCTCCTCACCGCGCTCGCCGTCCAGTTTATCCTGAACGGTATAATGTCACTCCTGGGGAGGACATAAATGGCCTGTTATGTATGTCTAGACGAGAAGGCGACCATAAAGGGTGATTTGCAACAAATTGTGAATTGCCGCAGATGCGGCAACTATGAAATTGGACGTGACCTAATAGAAGATCTTCCAGATAAATTGCGAACCGACCGTTTGCGAGCGTACCTGAGCTACAAAATTCGTCAAATGCAAAGTGGAGCGACACGTCCAATACTTTACAAAGAGACGATTGATGCACTCTTAGGAAATGTTTCTTTTCCTCGCCCCCGAGAACAAGCCGATAATTTGGTGCGCTGGTTGGGCACTCGGCTTAATCAAACAGACCCCACTGGATGGGAAAAAATCGGCTGGCCCGAAGGCGCTTCTCTTATAGGTGCGCTAAGCAAGGAAGGATTCTATCGAATACGCAACCAACTGATCCAAGATAAATTGCTAGAGATCGAGCAAGTAGACAAGGAAAAAATCAGCCTTACATTCGCGGGATGGGAACGATATGAAGAAATAATGCTTGGACACAGCGAGGAGCGCTTGGCTTTTATGGCGATGCCTTTTGATGTCCCGGCGCTCGATGACATGTTCAAGAATTGGCTCAAACCAGCTGTGGACAAGACTGGCTTTGACCTTCGCGCGGTTAATGAGAAACCCAAAGCTGGCTTGATTGATGACAGAATCTTGGTCGAAATTCGCCGTTCTCGTTTTCTTGTCGCTGAGGTTAGCGACAAAAATTGGAACGTATCTTGGGAAGCGGGCTTTGCTGCCGGCTTGGGCAAGCCTGTTTTCTATCTTTGCGAGGAATCAAAATTCAACGATGGCAAGGGGATGTTCGATACCAGCCACCACCATACAGTTAAATGGACCGAGGATAACCTCGCGGCAGCGATGAAAGAACTCAAAGCCGCCATCCGTAATACTCTCCCCACCGAAGCCAAGATGGCGGACGAGTAAACATATCCTCTCCGCCGCGCCGTGTGGTAGGGTAGGGGCGCCCGCCGCGCCCGATGAGGCCCGCCCATGCCCCGCTTCCCCCGCCGGCCCTCCCCTCCATCCGGGTGGCGGTGCCCGCCACCGCCCAAGCGGCCTGCCGCTTGGGGTGGCTCCGCCGGAGGCGCGCCCCAAGCCGGCCTGTTCGGGCAGGGCACCCTGACCGGCACGGTCGAGCGCATCCGCTTCCGGGCCGAGGACACGGGCTACACCGTCCTCGTCATCCAGCCCGAAGAGCATGAAGCCACCCTCGTCGCCGTGGGCCACCTGGGGGCCCTGCGCGAGGGGGAGCGGGTGCGCTTCGAGGGGGAGTGGAAGGACCACCCCCGCTACGGCCGCCAGTTCCAGGTGACCCAGGCCCAGCCCCTGGCCCCCGCGACGGCCGAGGGGATCGAGAAGTTCCTCGCCGCGGGGCCCGTCAAGCACATCGGCCCCGCCCTGGCCAAGCGCATCGTGGAGCGCTTTGGCGACCGGACGCTGGAGGTCTTCGACAAGGAGCCCCAGCGCCTGCTCGAGATCCCCGGCCTGGGCGAGAAGAGGCTGGCCGAGGCCGTCGAGAGCTGGCGCAGCCACGGCGAGGCCCGGGAGGTGATGCTCTTCCTCCAGCAGCACGGCCTCCCCCTCCATCTGGCCGAGAAGATCTTCCGCGCCTACGGGGCCCAGGCCATCCCCATCCTCCGCGGGAACCCCTACCGCCTCGCCACCGACATCTTCGGGGTGGGCTTCCGCACCGCCGACCGGGTGGCCCAGCAGATCGGCTTCCCGGCGGACGACCCCGCCCGCTGCGCCGCCGGGGCGCTCTACCTCCTCCAGCAGATGTCCGAGCGGGACGGCCACGTCTTCGTGCCCTGGCAGGGGGCGGTGGAGGAGGCCGCCCAGCTCCTGAGCGTCGAGCCCGCCCAGGTGGAGGAGGCGCTGGAGTCTCTCCGGCGCCAGGGGGCGGTCGTGGTGGAGGAGACGGGGGAGGAGCGCGTCCTCTACCTCCGCGCCCTCCACGCCGCCGAGTGCGAGGTGGCCCGGCGGCTGACGGGTCTTCTCAGGACCGCGCGCGACGAGGTGCGGCTCGAAGCCGCCCTGCGCGGCCTGGGCGTCTCCGGGGAGAATCTCCGCGACCGCCTCCGGCGGCTGGCCCAAAGGGCCCTCGAGGGGGGCCAGGCCACGGGCGATCAGGCCAAGGCCATCGAGGACGCCCTCGCCGAGAAGGCCCTCGTGGTGACGGGGGGGCCGGGCACGGGCAAGACCACCATCATCAACGCCGTCACCCGGCTCTACGGCCAGCTCGGCCTCCAGGTGCTCCTCGCCGCCCCGACCGGGCGCGCGGCCAAGCGCCTGGCCGAGGTGACGGGCCACGCGGCGAGCACCATCCACCGCCTGCTGGAGTACAGCTGGGCGGCGGGGGGCTTCGCCCGCAACGCCGCCCATCCCCTGGCGGCGGACGCGGTGATCATCGACGAGGCCTCGATGCTGGACGTCCACCTGGCGGCCCACCTCCTGCGCGCGGTGCCGGACGCGGCCACCTTCGTCCTGGTGGGGGACGTGGACCAGCTCCCCTCGGTGGGGCCGGGGAACGTGCTGCGCGACGTGATCGAGTCCGGCGCGGCGCCGGTGGCGCGGCTCGCCGAGGTGTTCCGCCAGGCGAAGGAGAGCCTGATCGTCGAGAACGCCCACCGGGTGAACGGCGGGGAGATGCCGCGCGAGGCGAGGGAGGAGCGCGAGGGGGCGGACTACTTCTTCATCGAGGAGGCGGACCCCGCCCGCTGCGCCGACCTCATCGTGGAGCTCTGCCGGGAGCGCATCCCCCGCAAGTTCGGGCTCGACCCCATCCAGGAGATCCAGGTGCTCTCCCCCATGCAGCGCGGGGTGCTGGGGGTGCAGAGCCTGAACGAGCGCCTCCAGGAGGCCCTCAACCCCCCGGCCGGGGGGCCCATCCTCACCTTCGGGGGGCGCGCCTTCCGGCGGGGGGACAAGCTCATCCAGATCCGGAACAACTACGACAAGAACGTCTTCAACGGGGACATCGGGGTGGTGGAGCGGGTGGACCCGGGCGAGGGCGCCCTCTGGGCCGCCTTCGACGGGGAGCTCGTCGAGTACACCTCGGGGGGCCTGGACGAGGTGATGCACGCCTTCGCGGTCACGGTCCACAAGAGCCAGGGGAGCGAGTACCCGGCGGTGGTGGTGCCCCTCCACACCCAGCACTTCCCCATGCTCCAGCGCAACCTCGTCTACACCGCCCTCACCCGGGCCCGGCGGCTGGCGGTGTTCGTGGGGACGCGGAAGGCGCTGGCCATCGCCATCAAGAACGCCCGGGTCCGGCGGCGCTGGAGCCGGCTCGCCGAGAGGCTCCGGGCCGGGGCGGGGCTGCCCCTCCCCGCGCCCCAAGAGGAGGCGCCGCCGGCGAGCCTATCGGACGCAGAGGCGGGAGAGTCCTGGACGCAGGGCCAGGCGTGAAGTCTCGCCAGGTTGTTCACCGGGCGGATGCCCGGCGGGGGAGAGACACCCCGCGCGGCCCGGGCTCCTCCTCCCGCCGCGCATATCCTGCCCGTGGGTGGGCCTCTACTCCCCCATCCCCCCTTGGTTAAGGGGGGGGCCAGGGGGGGTCGGTCTCTTGGCGGGGTGAGGGAAGGATCAATGCTCCCCCACCCCAACCCTCCCCGACTCGACCGAGCCCTCGGGCTGAGCCCGGGCCGAAGGCCCGCCGCGGGCCGGCGGGGGAAGATCGCTTTCCCAGCCTCGGAATTTCCCCCTCCCTCCGGGAGGGGGCAGGGGGAGGGAGTGTGGCCCTGGCACCCCCGGCGCGAACCACGTGTCTGGATTCCGCAGCCAGGCCTCAGGGCCGGAGGATGACCTTGATGGATTCCCCGGCCTCGGCCACCAGGCGGAAGCCCTCCTGGGCCTGATCGAGCGGAAGGCGGTGGGTGACCATGCCGCGCACGTTCACCCGCCCGGCCCGGATGAGATCGATGGCCTGGGCGAGGTCGAGCGGGGCCGCCCCGTAGGTGGAGACGAGGGCGATCTGCTGGCCCCACAGCTCGTGCAGGGGGACGCGGTGGTCCTGCCCCGGGGCGGGCGGGGCGAAGAGGAGCACCGCCCCCGCCTCGTCCGCGCACCGGAGGGAGGCCTCCACCGCCGGGAGCGCCCCCGCGCAGAGGATCACCCGGTCGGCCAGCCTCCCCTCGTTCGCCGCCCGCAGGGCCTCGGGCAGCTCCCGCCCCCCGGGCAGCACCTCGGCCCCGAAGCGCCGGGCGGCCTCGATGCGGTAGGGGTGGATGTCCGTGGCGAAGATCTTCCCCGCCCCGAGGGCGGCCGCGAGCTGGATGTGGAGGAGGCCCGCGATGCCGCTCCCGACGACGAGGACGCTCATCCCCGGCTGGAGCCGCATGGCCCGCTGGCCCCGCACCACGCAGCCCAGGGGCTCGATGAAGACGCCCTCGTCGTCCGACACCTCGTCCGGGAGCTTGAAGGTGCCCGCCTGGACGTTGAGGGCGGGGACCCGGATGAACTCGGCGAAGCCGCCCGGGTCGAAGTTGGTGGTGTGGAGGGTGTGGCAGGCGGTGTGGTCGCCCCGCAGGCAGTAGCGGCAGCGGTTGCAGGGCACGTGGTGGGAGACCGAGACCCGGTCCCCCACCCGGAAGCTCCCGGCGCCCGCCCCCAGCTCGGCGATCTCCCCCACCACCTCGTGGCCCAGGACGCAGGGAGCCCGCTTGACGCGGTACCACTCCATCACGTCGCTGCCGCAGATGCCGCTCGCCACCGTCCGCAGGAGGAACTCGCCCGGGCCGGGGCGGGGGACGGGCATCTCCTCGATCCGCACGTCCGCATTGCGGTAGTAGACGGCGGCCCGCATGGCGGCGGGCGCGCTCACGCGCTCCCCCGGGAGGCGGGCACCCCGTTGTGCGCCATCTCCTCATAGAGGCCGTAGGCCTCCCTGGGGCTCGCGCCCTGGTGGACGATGGCGCGCACGGCCTGGATCACGGCCACGGGGTGCTCGCTCTGGAAGATGTTGCGCCCCATGTCCACCCCCGCCGCCCCCGACTGCATGGCCTGGTGGCAGAACTCCAGGGCCTCCCGCTCGGGGATCTTCTTCCCGCCCGCGATGACCACCGGCACCAGCGCGCCGCGCACCACCTTCTCGAAGCCCTCGCAGAAGTAGGTCTTCACGATGTCGGCGCCGTGCTCGGCGGCGATGCGGGTGGCCAGGCCCAGGTAGCGGGCGTCGCGCGCCATCTCCTTGCCGACCGCCGTGATGCCCAGGGTCATGATCCCCAGCGAGCGCGCCTCCTCGGCCATGCGGGCGAGGTTGAGGATCGACTCCTTCTGGTAGCGCGCCCCCACGTAGATGGAGATGGAGACCCCGGCCACGCCCAGCCGCTTGGCCTCCCGGGGGGTGACGGTGACGCCCTCGTTCGAGAGCTCGCGGTTCACGATGTCGTCGGCGATCTGGGCGCGCAGCTCCTCCTTGGCCCGCGCGTCCAGCCCCTGGCCCCGCAGCGCCACCTCGCGCTCGAGCTCGACCGGGTCGGCGTAGACGATGCTGTTCCCGCCCGAGGCCCGCAGGATGACGGGCACACCCCAAGCGGCGGGCCGCTTGGGGACCCCGGGCGAGGCGCTCCCCTCCGGGAAGCAGCGCAGGAACACGCCTAGCGTCGGGCTCACGGCGTCGCACCAGGGGAGCAGGGGCTCGAGCGTCCGGCGGGGCTCCTCCAGGCCGGTCGTGGGGCCCTGGAAGTAGCCGTGGTCCAGGGCGAGCATGACGGTCTTGCCCGTCTCGGCGTTCAGGACCTTCGCGGCGAGGTCGTGGGGCATGGGGGCTCCTCCAGCCGGGTGGGTTCGGCGGTGCCAGTATCGGGACGCTGCGCGGGGGTATGTTTGGGAAGGGGGGGAACCTTGTCAACCGGAGAGGGGCGGGGTGTCATCTATGAACCACCCCCCCATCCCCCCATTGATTAAGGGGGGGCAAGGGGGGGTCAGTCCTTCGGCAAGGGGGGACTGAAAGGGAGGGCCGGTCGAGTGCGGCCTGCTTTTCAAGGCGAGAAGCCCACCCGTAGGGGCAGGCCCCCGTGCCTGCCTCCTCGGGGGTGGCCACAGGGAGCCGCCCCTACAAGGCCGGTGGGATCACACGGAACCAGCCGGAAAATGAGGTAACCGCCTTTCCTCCCCCCGGGCGTATGTTGGCCGCGGGCGGGGCTCACCCCCCCCTCCCCCCCTTGGTTAAGGGGGG
>JBBTDR010000645.1:0-6674 GCA_038042665.1 Nitrospinota bacterium | reverse complement strand
GCACCGGGACCACGAGGAAGAGCAGCAGGAAGGCCGCGACCCCCAGGGCCGTTAGCGCGGCCCCCGCGTTCCGGCGCATGCGGTTCTCCTCGCTTCGTTCTCCGCCGGAAGGAGCGGGCCCGGCCCGGGGCGCCTACTTGATCATCGAGGCCGCCTGGGCGGCCAGCTTCTGCGCCTCGGCGTAGTTCCGCTTGGCGAAGGCGTCCCACTCGCGCTCGGCCTCGGCTTGGCGCTTGGGCACCTCCTGGCCCTCCTTCTTGGGCTTGAAGATGGCGTGGAACTGCTTGTCCCCCGCCTGCTGGGCCGTCACGGGCACGGTGCCCGCGAGCCGCCTCGCCTGGGCCAGGAGCCCGGCGGCCTGGGCGCTGGGCTTCGCCTGGAGCCGGGCCTCGGCCGCGTGGATGGCCCGCCAGGCGGCGGTCAGCTCCTTGAGGCGGAAGGTGATCACCTGGTCGAACATGGTGTTCACCACGAGGTAGCGCGACTGGGAGACGCCGGTGTCGAACCTCACGGCGGCGCCGATGGAGGCGTCCTGGAAGGGGTTGGGGAGGCCCTTCGCCTTCTCATGCCCGTAGATCGAGGGGAGGACGGGCAGGCGCTGGATCTTCTCGTCCAGCAGCAGCGCCTGGCCCCCGGGCGAGAGCAGGAGCTCGATGAAGGCCTGGGCCGCCCTGGGATGGGGCGCGTTCTGGATGATGCCCACGTTGGCGGGCACCAGGGTGGTCACCTTGGGGTAGGCGAAATCGACCGGGAAGCCGCTCGCCTTCGAGGAGAAGCCGAAGAAGTCGATGACGATGCCGATCCCGAACTGGCCGTTGTTCACCCCCTCGGGGACGCCAAAGCTGCGCTCGGTCACCGAGGCGAAGTTGCCGGCCATCTCCAGGAGGGTCCGCCAGCCCTTCTCCCAGCCCTCGCCCTGGAGGATGGTCTCGATGGTGAGGTGGGTGGTGCCCGAGCGCGAGGGGGCCGAGATGGCGACGTGGCCGTGGTAGGCGGGCTTCTTCAGGTCGTCCCACTCCCGGGGCTCGGGGAGGCCCTTGGCCTTGAGGTAGCGGGTGTTCCACATGATGCCGTAGCCCGAGGCCGCGAAGCCCTTGTAGAAGCCGTCGGGGTCGTGGATGGGGTAGGCCCCGACCTTGGCCGGGATGCCCGCCGCCTTCTCCTGGTATTTCTGGAGGAGCCCCGCCTCCTTCAGCACCTCGAAGGCGTCCGGGGCCGAGGCCCAGAAGATGTCGGGGGGATTGGCGGCGGTCTCGCGCACGTAGGCGATGCCCGCCGAGGTGCCCTTGTTCAGGACCTCCACCTTGGCGCCGGGGTGCTTCTTCTCGAACGCCTTGGCGAAGACGTTGTAGAGGTCCTTGGGGAAGGAGGTGACGATGACGAGCCGGGGCTCGACCTCCGCCGCCCGGGCGGGCGCGGCGGGGAGGGCCAGGCCCGCGGCCAGGGCGGCGGCGAGGAGCCCGCGGCGGGTCGGGTGGAGGGGACGCATGGCGGATTTCCTCCCAGGAGGTGGTCCTTCCGATCCGCCCGGCGCGGAGGGGAGCCCTCCGCCGCGCCGGCGGGTTTTCAATCCATCGGGATATGCGCGCCGCGCGGACCCTCAGCCCGCGGCGACGATGGCCTCGGCGAGGCGGCCCGCCAGGCGGTCGGCCTTGCCGGCCGGGACGCGGCAGGCGCCCGCCGCGGCGTGGCCCCCGCCGCCGTGGGCGAGCAGGAGCTGGCCGGCGTTGATCTTCGAGCCCCGGTTGAAGATGGACTTGCCCACCGAGACCTCGGTCGTGCCCCGCCGCCCGCCCGGCAGGAGCGTTATCGAGACCCGGCACTCGGGGAAGAGGGCGTAGATCATGAACCGGTTGCCGGGCCAGATGGGGTCCTCCCGCCGCAGGTCCAGGGTCACGATGCGGTCCCGCACGGCGGCGCGCTTGCGCAGCTGCTCCCGGAACTTCTCCTCGAGGACGAAGTAGCGGTTCGAGCGCTCGGTGATGTCGAAGTCTTTCATCACCCGGTGGATGGGCTGGGTGCGGCACAGGTCGGAGAGCCCGGCGATGGTCTCCTCGATCGAGAGCCGGAAGTTGCGGAAGCGCTCGAGCCCCGTGCGCGGGTCGAGGAGGAAGTGCAGCAGGGTCCAGCCCTTGGGGTAGAGGACATCCTTCAGGGTGAAGCGGCCCGCGTCGGCCTTGTCCACGGCGGCCATCATGGCCTGGGTGTAGGCGGGGAAGCGCTTGGGGCCTCCCAGGTGGCGGTAGAGGACGCGGGAGGCCGAGGGGGCCGCCGGGTCGTTGATGTAGTTGGCGCCCGGGCGGACGCGGCGGGTCTCGCTGATGTGGTGATCCACGGCCAGGTGCGCGCCCTTCACGAAGGGGAGATTGACGACGATGTCGTGCTTCGTGACGCGGACCTTGCCCTCCTGCATGTCCTGGGGCCGGACGAAGGCGATCTCGCCGATGAGGCCCCGCTCCTTCAGGAGCACCGCGCCCGCCAGCCCGTCGAGGTCGCTCCGGGTCAGGAGGCGGAACTCGGGCTTCCGGGAGGAGCGCTTGGGGCGGACAGGCGGCTTGTCTTCCATGGGATAGCCTCTGGCTCCCTTCTGGCGGCGGGCGGAGATCAGGCGGCCGCGACGGCCCATTGGCCGCGGCCCGCGTCGCCCAGGCCCTCGCAGCCCGAGGCGGTGACGGCCACCGTGTCCTCGATCTTCACGTAGCCCACCTCGGGATGGCGGATGTCGGTCTCGATCGAGATGACCATCCCGGCCTCGAGCCTGCGCGGGGCGCCCGGGCCGAAGCGCGGCTGCTCGTGGGAGACCAGCCCCATCCCGTGGATGAGGAACTGGCCGTGCCGGCCGTGCCCGGTCTCCTTGAGGGCCTTGCCGCCGAACTCGTAGATCTCCCCGCAGACGGCGCCGGGGCGGATGGCGGCGCGCACCCGGTCCTGGGTGGCGAGGCAGGCGCCGAAGAGCTCCCGCGCGAGGGCGGAGGGCTCCCCGCGGCAGCCCATGCGGCAGACGTCGGTGAGGTAGCCCGCCTGCTCCCCGCCCGCGTCGAGGTGGAGCACCTCGCCCTTCGACCACACCTTCGCCGAGGGGGCGCGGAGCATGCCCGGGCCCGCCGCCGTGAAGACCCACAGGAAGTGGAGGCCGTGGGCGAGCATCTTGTGCTCGAGGGTGCCGGCCAGCTCGCGGGTGGTGGCGCCGGGCCGGGCCTCGCGGAAGGTCTCGCCGATGACCTGGGCGTCCACGGCGGTGATGCGCCGCAGGATATCGAGCTCATCGGGCCGCTTGACGGCCCGCAGCTCCTCGAGGAGCCCGAGCGCCTCGATGAAGCGCGCCCCGGGGAGCTCCCGCTGGAGGGCGTCCATCGCGCTCGCGGGGAGGAAGTCCCGCTCGAGGGCGATGGTGGCGCGCTCGAGTCCCCGCTTGCGGATGGCCTGGGCGGCCTCCCGGGCGGCGGCGGCGGGGTGGCGCTCGGCCGGGAGGATCTCGGGCACCCAGAGCTTCTGGTCCTTGGCTTGGCCGAACTCCCCGCTCCCCCCGACGAGGAAGGCCTGGCCGGGCTTCGCGCGCGGCACCCCGAGGAGGGGGGTGTACTGGGCCTCCGCGATGGCCTGGAAGCGCTCGTGGAAGTGGTAGAAGTAGCCCCCGCAGAGGTAGCGGATGCTGTGGCGGGTGAAGGCGAGCACCAGGTCCGCTCCCGCCTCCTCCATCAGGCGGTCGAGCTTGGCGCCGTCGAAGGGAAGCTGCATGAGGGCTCTCCCGGGAGGGATGAGGGGGACCAATGCCGCCATGTTCCCCCAGCGGAGGGGAGGGGGTCAACCGGGGGGTTCGTCCGCGCGGGCGCCATTTTCATGCGCGTCGGCGGGCGCCCCTGGACTATATTGGAGGAGACGCGCAATGGTCCTCCCCCGCCCGACAGGAGACGCATCATGGCCGATACCGTGAAGATGGTGGATTACTACTACGTCAAGTCCCCCGACCGGCCCGGCGCGGGAGCGAAGATGCTCGCTCCCTTCCGCAAGGCGGGGGTGAGCTTCCTCGCCGTCCACGCCTTTCCGGAGGGGAAGGGGGTGCAGGTGGACCTGGTCCCGGCGAACCGCGCCGCCTTCCTGCGGGCGGCCCGCCGGGCGCGGCTGCGGGTGAGCGCGAAGAAGAAGGCCTTCCTCGTCCAGGGGAACGACCGGGCGGGGGCGCTGGCCGGGGTGCTGGCGAAGCTGGCCGGGGCCGAGATCAACGTCACCGCCGTGACGGGCCTGTGCGCCGGGAAGCGGCGCTTCGCCCTCATCTTCTGGGTGAAGCCCAAGGACCAGCGGCGGGCGGCCCGGGCCCTGGGGGCGAAGGGCTAGGGGTGATTTCTCACAAAAAAGGTTGCTCGCCCTCTGACGGGACCGGCCTTTCTCCCTCTCCCTCCGGGAGAGGGCCGGGGTGAGGGAGGATTCCCCGGCGCCGGACGGCCTTTCCCTCACCCCCATCCCCTCTCCCCCCGCCCCAGCGTCTCGACGCTGGGGGCCCCGAAAGATTAGGGAGAGGGGAGCACAGGGGATCCGCACGGGCGGAGGCAGTCGGCCAGTGAACAACCTGGTGAGAATCTATAGCTAGGCCGGGGAGGCGGGAGCGGGCCGGGGAGCGGGGACCGAGAGGGCCAGCTCCATGAAGAGCTCGCCGGGCTGGCCCCGATCGTGGTAGGGGGGGATTTCGCGGAAGCCCATGGAGCGGTAGAGGGCGTGGGCCTCCTTCATCCAGGCCAGGGTGTCGAGCCGCATGCGGGAGAAACCCATGCGCCGGGCCTCCTCGACGAGGCGCCCGGCGAGCTGGCGGCCGATGCCCCGGCCCCGGAAGAGGGGGCGCACGTAGAGGCGCTTCATCTCGCAGATGCTCCCGCCCAGGTCCCGGAGGCCGATGCAGCCGGCGGGCCGGCCCTCGTCCCAGGCGAGGAAGAACGCCCCGCCCGGGGGGCTGTAGAGGACGGGCAGCTCGGCCATCTCCTTGTGGTGGCGCTCGGCCCGGTCGAAGCAGGCCTCGACGCCCCGCATCTGGGCGTACTCATCGATGAGCGCCCGGGCGGCGGCCAGGTCCGCGTCCGTCGTCATGGGGCCGATCTGGAGCATCCCGTGCATCCTCCTGGGGCCGGAATATACTCCTTCCCGGCCGCCGTGCCGAGACCCCGCGCTTCGAGGAGGACGCCTTGAGCCGGTTCATCCGTGGTCGCCGGGCCGCCCGCCTCGCGGGGGGGCTGGCCCTGGCCCTCTGGCTGGGGGCGCCCGCCGCTGGCCTTTCCGCGGCGGCGGAGGAGAGCCACCCCCTCCGGGGCCGCATCTGGTGGCGGGGGGGCTTCCTCGGGGAGGAGGCCCTCTGGCGGTGGATGGCCCAGGCCAAGGTCATCTACCTGGGGGAGCGGCACGACAACCCCATCCACCACCAGCTTCAGGCCAAGGCCCTGAAGGCCCTCCTGGCGCGGGGAAGGAAGCCCGCCCTGGGCTTCGAGATGTTCACCACGGAGGCCGCCCCCGCCCTCGCGAAGCTCCTCGCCGGCCCGGGGGCCGATCTCTCGAAGGTGCCCGAGGTGACGGGCTGGCGGCGCCGGGGCTGGCCGGATTGGGAGATGTACGCCCCCCTGGTGGAGATCGCCCACGGGGCCGGGCTCCCCGTGCTGGCGACCGACCTCCCCCGCGAGCTGGCCGCGCGGGTGGCCCGAGGGGGGCTGGGGGAGCTCCCCGTCCCCCTCGCCAAGGAGCTGGCCCTCGGCCCCCCGGACCCGGCCCTGCGGGCGGCCGTGGTGGAGGAGTTCTTCGACTCCCACTGCCGGGTCATCCCCAGGGAGAGGCTGGGCGGGCTCTTCGAGGCCTGGCGGGCGAGGAACCGGATGATGGCCCTCTCCCTCGCCCGCGCCCTGAAGGGAGGGGCGGATGGGGCGGCGCTCATCACCGGGGCGGGGCACGCCGACCGGGTGACGGGCATCCCGCCCGACCTCGCGGCCCTCGCGCCCGGGACCGGGCAGTTCTCCCTGGCCTTCGCCGAGGTGCGGGCCGGGGAGGAGAAGCCCGAGGCCTATCTCCTCCGCCCGGGGGCGCACGATGCGCTGTGGTTCACCGCCCCCCACCCGCGGGAGGACCCCTGCGTGAAGTTCCGCGGGAGCTTGGAGAGGTTCAGGCGGGGAGGCTGAGGGGGAGCAAAGCACCCGTAAAATCCTTTGAATCCGGCCTATTCTTGTCATTCCGAGCGCAGCGAGGAATCTGCTTGGATGATCGGGGACGAAAATTCGCGCTTGCGTCCTCGGGCATTAGCGAATATATTACGAAATGAACCTTCATCCCTGCATCGGGGCGGAGCGCCCAATGCACATCGAGCGGCTTTCCCCTTGGCGGAATGAAATAGAGGCCGTACTATCTTGGCTCCGCCCGGCCGATCAGGATTCCGAACTGGGGCAAGGAGCCGCCGTGCCCGGGAACACCCTCTACTACGGCGACAACCTGGAGGTTCTCCGCCTTCACGTCGCGGACGAGTCGGTGGACCTCGTCTATCTCGACCCGCCCTTCAAGAGCGACCAGGACTACAACGTCCTCTTCGCCGAGCAGGACGGCTCGCGCTCCCACGCCCAGATCAAGGCCTTCGGGGACACTTGGCGGTGGGACCAGGCCTCGGCGGCGGCCTACGAGGAGATTGTCGAAAGCGGCCCCGCGCGAGT
>JBBTDR010000644.1:0-7646 GCA_038042665.1 Nitrospinota bacterium | reverse complement strand
GGTCAGGTCGAGCGCGTGGCCCGGGGCCTCTACCGCCCCGTCCGGGCCGATTCCTCGATGGCGAGGGTGACGGCGAGGGTCACCCGGCCCTCGCGGGCGGTGGTGTGGGGGCAGGGCCGGCCCGTGGCCAGGTGGTCGAGCCAGGAGCGCGTCTCGTTGGCGATCGGCCCCCAGAAGTCCCCCAGGGCCCAGTCCCCGGAGGAGTTGGTCTGCATGAACACCATGTTCGCCGTGTGCCCGGGCACGTAGGCGTGGGGGACGCCCACGTCGGTGTAGAGGATGCTGTCCTTGTGATCCTGGTCGAGGAGGATGACCCCGTCCGTCCCCAGCACCTCGAAGCGGGCGCTCTGGCCGTGGGAGGGATACTTCGCGGGCAGGGCGTAGCACACGCCGAGGTTCACGACCGCGCCGTTCGCGTAGGTGACGATGGCCCAGGTGACGTCCTGGGCGGAGTATCCCATCTCCTTGAAAATCTTGGCGTTCCCGCGCGCCACCACCTCCACCGGGCGCACCCCTTCGAGGAACCACCCAGCCATGTCCACGTAGTAGGTCAGCACGTCCAGCACTGGGGTGGCTTCGGGGGAACGGAGGAGGATCTGCTGCATCTGGGCCCGGGTGTTGTAGACGCGGGCGGTGGCCCCGAGGATTTGGCCCACGCGCCCCCGCGCGATCTGCTCCTTGGCCACCATCCAGCGCCGGTCATGGCGCCGGGAATAGCCGATCCGGAGGTCCACCCCGGCCTCCTCGGCCGCGGCCACGATGCGGTCGGCGTCCTCCAGGGCGAGGGCGATGGGCTTCTCGACGAAGACCGGCTTGCGCAGCCGGAGGGCCTGGAGGATGGGCTCGAGGTGATCGTGCTCAGGGGTCGAGACGATGACGGCGTCCACCTCGGGATGGGAGATGACCTCGGCGTTGTCGCCCGAGCTGAAATGCGCGGAGACGCTCTCCGCCAGGACGGAGGCGCGCGCCGGGTCCTTGTCCGAGACCGCGAGGAACTTCACCGAGGGATGGCGGGACGCCATGTGGGCGCGCAGGGTGCCGATCCGGCCCGAGCCGACCACCGCGATTCCGACCTGCCTGCTCCGCACGGCGCCCCCCTCTTCCCGGCGATCCGGCTCAGCCCTCATCCTGGAGCGGCAGCTTCACGGCCCGCCCCAGCCGGGCCGAGCGCTCGATGGCCAGCGTGACCTCGAGGGTCAGGCGGGCCTGCTCGGCCGTGGTGTGCGGGGAGGGCTTTCCCGTGGCGAGGTGGTCGAGCCAGGCGCGCGTCTCATCCCCCAGGGGCCCCCAGTAGCCGCCCAGGGCGGCGTTGCCCGAGGCGTTGCTGGTGAGGAAGACCATCTCCAGGCCGTGCTCCGGCACATAGGCGTGCGGGAAGCCCTCCTCGGTGTAGAGGATGTTCTCCTTGTGATCCTCGTCGAGGAGGGCGACGCCCTTCTCGCCCAGCACCTCCACCCGCACCGCCCGCCCGTGGATGGGATACTTGGGCGGCAGGGCGTAGCCCACGCCCAGGCTCACCAAGGCGCCGTCGGCGAAGTTCACGATGGCCCAGGTCACTTCGTCGGCGTCGTAGCCCGCCCGCCGGTACACCACGCCGTGGCTCTTGGCATAAACCTCCACGGGCCGGTTCCCCTCCAGGTACCAGCAGAAGAGGTCCACCAGGTAGGTGAGGGCGTCCTGCACGAAGGTCGCTTCGAGGGACCGCTTGAGGATCTGGAGCCCGTGGGCGCGGGTGTTGTAGAGCCTCCCCGTCCCGCCGACGATCCGCCCGAGCTTCCCCCGGAGGATGTGCTCCTTCGTGAGGATGTACCGGCGCTGGAAGCGGAGGCTGTAGCCCACCCGGAGGTCCACCCCCGTGCGCCTGGAGGCGGCCACCATCGCGTCGGCGTCCTCCAGCCGGAGGGCGATGGGCTTCTCGACCAGGACCGGCTTCCCCGCCTCCAGGGCTTGGATCACGGCGAGGGCGTGCTCGGGCTCGCTGGTGGAGACGACGACGGCGGTCACCTCGGGCCGGGTGATGACCTCCAGGTTGTCGCCCGAGCTGAAGTTCGCCGCCACGCTCTCCGCCAGGACGGCGGCGCGCGCCGGGTCCTTGTCGGAGATGGCGATGAAATCCACCGCCGGATGGGAGGCCGCCATCCCCGCCCGAAGGGTGCCGATCCGTCCCGCCCCGACAACCGCGACGCCCAGCCGCTTGCCCGCCATCACCCCTCCGCCCCGCCCGAGGCACGGCGGGTTCGATTCCTCCGCCCCGGGCGATTTCCGGGGGCAATGGCCCGGCATCCCCGGGGTGCGGGCGCCCGTTT
This sequence comes from Nitrospinota bacterium, assembly GCA_038042665.1. Classification (GTDB taxonomy): domain Bacteria; phylum UBA8248; class UBA8248; order UBA8248; family UBA8248; genus 2-12-FULL-69-37. The sequence goes on along the minus strand of JBBTDR010000644.1, from coordinate 5,340 downwards.
CTCCCCGCTGGGCGCACGCGCTTATATTCTCAGGAATTCGGGCCTTTTGTATGATCCTCCGGTGCCCCTGTCAACGCTCCGGCTCCGCCTGCGGCCCTTCCGGTCCACGGCAAGAAAGAAACCGAGCCCGCCCTGTTCCACCAGGGCTGCGGCAACTCGGGCGGGGACCCGGCCCTCGTCACCCGGGCGCCGCTGGGCCGCAAGGGGGCGTGGAGCTATTATTGCGACAAGGAACAGGAGGACATGGTCACGAAGGAGGAAACTCGATGAAGGCGGTGCGCGTCCACCAATGGGGCTTGGATGTTCCGATGCGCCTCGATGAAGTGGAGGACACCCGCCCCGCTCCCGGGGAACTTCTGGTGAAGCTGGGCGCCGCGGGCGTGAACCCCTCCGACGTGGCCACCCGGGCGGGCTCCCACGTCCACGCGGGAGGCGGACTCCCCTACATCCCCGGCCTCGACGCCGCCGGCGAGTTGGCCGCCCTGGGAGAGGAGGTGAAGGAGTTCCGCCCCGGCCAGCGCGTCTTCGGCCGGTGCGCGGGCGGGTCCTATGCCGAGCTGGTCCGCATGGACGCCGGGACCGCCGCCGAGCTTCCGGACGCCTACACCTACGCGGAAGGAGCGAGCATCACCCTCCCCTTCCGCACGGCCTGGAACGCCCTCGCCTTCAAGGCGAAGGCCGGGCCCGGGGAGACCGTCCTCGTCCAGGGGGGGGCGGGCGGGGTGGGGATGGCGGCCATCCAGCTCGGGCGGGTCATGGGCTGCCGGGTGTTCGCCACGGTGAGCTCGGAGGCTAAGGCGGCCTTCTGCCGGAGCCTGGGCGCGGAGGAGGTCATCCACTACCGCCAGGAGGACTTCGCGGCCCGGTGCAAGGAGCTGACCGGAGGCCAGGGGGTGGACGTCATCGTGGAGCTCGCGGCGCGGGAGAACCTGGCGAAGGACCTCGAGGCCATCCGCGTGAACGGCCGCATTGTGGTCGTGGCCGCAGGCCGGGGGGAGGGCCCCGCCACTTTCCCCGTGCCCGCCTTGATGACCAAGGACGCCCAGATATTCGGAATCACGGGGGTCAACCTGGTGCCCAGGATGCCGGAGTACGTCCGCCGCCTCGCCCCCCTCTTGAAGGAAGGGCGGCTGCGGATTCATGTGGACCGCGCCTTTCCCCTCGCCGAGGCGGACAAGGCCCACGAGCTCATGCGCAGCGGGAACTTCCTGGGGAAGATAGCCCTGGTACCCTAAATCGGATCCATCGGCGGCCTGCCCCCCGGAAATGGAAACCGCCCCCCCTCTCTCCGAACAGCCCTGGGAGAAGGGCCGGGCCTGAATCTCGAAACGAGACGGCGGAGGCCACCCGATTGGGGCCTGAAACCACCTTGCTGCACGTCTGGCCCCCGCAGGGGAGACCAGGCGAGCCCGCCACCCGCCCGGGAAACGCCTCGTTGTCCGAAACAATCGGTTATGATATGATTTGCTGAATCATCTTCCAGTGCCGGGCAGCCAAACGCGTCGTGGTCTAGTCCCCAGGGAGGAGTGAAAGACCATGGAAAAGCGTCGTTGGTCAATCGTCTTTCGGTGCCTTTGCGCTTCGGCCACGTTGTTCCTGTTCCTCGCGGCGAGCGCCGTTCCCTCGCTGGCCGCCGCCCCCAAGTACAAGCTGCTCTGGCTCTTCCCCATCAGCCCGCCGGGCGGGACGTTCTACGCCTTCACCGCGGCGAAGGAGCTCGGCTTCTGGAGCCAGGAGGGCCTTGAAGTCGATTTCAAGGGGACGGGCGGGAGCGGCGCCGCCGTCCAGCTCATGATCGCGGGCCACGCCTCGGCGGGCATCCCCTCGATGCCGGCCACCTTGAACGCGGTCGGCAGGGGGCAGAAGCTGCACGGCTTCTACCAGTACAGCACGGGGACCCTCTTCTTCCTCAAGGTGATGAAGAATAGCCCCGTCCAGTCCGTGAAGGACCTGAAGGGCAAGAACATCGGCATCACCGAGCCGGGCGGCGGCGAGGTGCCCATGGTGAAGGCCGCCCTGCAGGGCGCCGGCCTCGACCCCGACAAGGACGTCCGCCTCATCCCCATCGGCGAGGGCTCCCCCGCCACCTTCGACGCCATCAAGAGCGGGAGGGTGGCCGCCTACTCCTCGAACTTCCAGGACTCGCTCGCGGTCGAGCTGGCCGGCGTTCCCCTGCGGGACATCACCCCGGCGGAATACGGCGCCTTCCCGGCCCAGATGATGGTCGCCACCCCCGACGCCCTCAAGAAGAACCGCGAGGCCTTGATCATCCTGGCGCGCGGCGTGGCCAAGGCGAGCCTCTGGTGCCAGAGCAAGCCCGATCAGTGCGAAGCCATGCATCGAAACATCTCCCAGGAAGAGTGGGCGACGCCCCAGGTCGCCAAGCCCCTGCTGACGCGCGCCCACCAAATCACGAAGCTGCCGGCCGCCGGGCGCATCGGCGAGCCGAACAAGGAGAACCTGACGAAATACCTGACCTTCCTCAAGAGCATCAACCCCAAGTTCCAGGCGCCCAAGGTCGAGGAATTCCTGGTGACGGACATGCTCGACGAGATCAACAAGTTCGACAGAGAGGCCGTCCTCAAGATCAACTACACCAAGAAGTAACCGCCGCCGGAAGAGCGAATCCAGAACGCCCCCACCCCCCGCCGGGGGGTGGGGGCGCGGGAGAGAAGGCTTGGCATCTCAGAACGGCTCCATCCTCTCGATGCGGAACTTGCATAAGATCTACGAGACGCAGGACCAGCCCCTGCTCGCCCTGCGGGACATCACCCTCGACGTGCGTTCGGGCGAGTTCGTCACGTTCGTGGGCCCGAGCGGTTGCGGGAAATCCACCCTCCTGAACATCATCGGCGGGCTGCTCGACCGCACCTCGGGCGACATTTGGTTCAAGGGCCAGGAGCAGCGCGAGCCGCGCCGCGAGATCGGCATGATGTTCCAGACCGCTGTGCTCTTCGACTGGCGCACGGTGGTGGACAACGTCTTGCTGCCCGTCGAGATCCTGGGAATGGACAGGGAGGCCTACCGCTCCCGGGCCTTGCAGCTTCTCGATCTGACCGGCCTCAAGGGTTTCGAGGCGGCCTACCCCCGGCAGCTCTCCGGAGGGATGCAGCAGCGGGTCTCCTTGAGCCGGGTGCTGGTCTATGACCCCGAGGTGCTGCTCCTGGACGAGCCGTTCGGGGCGCTGGACGAGTTCACCCGCGAGGCGATGAACCTCGAGCTGCTCCACATCTGGGACACCACCAAGAAGACCGTCGTCTTCGTGACCCACAACATCAACGAGGCGGTGTTCCTGTCCGATCGCGTCGTCGTCATGACGCCCCGCCCCGGCCAGATCGCCAAAGTGCTCGATGTGAAGCTGCCCCGCCCCCGCACCCGCGAGGCCATGAAGCTCCCCCTCTTCGCGGAGAAGGTGTTCGAAGTGCGGGAGCTGCTGGGCGTCGCCCACTGAGAGGAGCTCCGGCGTGACCGAGTCCGTCCATTCCGGCGCCCAGGGCGCCGCCGCCGGGCGAGCCAGACAGGCCGGGCGGAAAGCTTCCGCCGCCGGCCGTTGGGCGCGCTACGAGCACGTCGTCCTGGCCGTCGCGCTGGGGGTGGGCTCCCTCGCCCTGTGGGAGTTCCTCTCCCAGAAGGCCATCATCGAGCCCGTCCTCTTCCCGCCGCCCACCAAGGTCGCTTCCGCCTTTTGGTTCCTGGTCCGGGCGGACTTTTTCCCCAAGCATTTCTGGATCACCATGCTGGAGATCGCGGTCGGCTTCCTCCTCGGGGCCGCCATCGGCCTTCTGCTCGGCATCCTCCTCGCCACGGTGCGCCTCATCCGAAAGACGCTCTACCCTTACGTCATCGCCTTCCAGGCCCTGCCCAAGGTGGTGCTGGCGCCCCTGTTCATCATTTGGTTCGGCTTCGGCCCCGCCTCGAAGATCGCCACCGCCCTCGCGATCTGCTTCTTCCCCGTCATGCTGAACACGGTGGTCGGCCTGCAGATGGTGGAGGAGGACGCGCTGAAGCTCATGCGCTCGCTGCGGGCCTCGAAGTGGCAGGTTTTCACAAAACTCCGCTTCCCGAGCGCCCTGCCCCACATCTTCGCGGGCCTCAAGACATCTCTCACCTTCGCGATGATCGGGGCCATCGTCGCCGAGTTCCTCATCGCGGCCGACAACGGCCTGGGCCGGCTCGTCCAGATCTTCCAACTGCAGATTCAGGTGCACATGATGCTGGCTGTGGTCCTCATCGTCTCGGTGCTTGGCATCGTCGGGGTCTGGCTGATGGATATACTGGACCGGCGCGTCGTCTTTTGGCGGAACAACTGAGCGCCGGAGGAGACTGGCATGGTGGAAGCGGGGCTCAACCGGGAGGCGGGAACGCCCCAGCGAAAAGAGGCTCCCCGGACGCTCGGCGCGCACCTCCGGAAGAACCACCACTACTATCTTTCCGTGCTGTTATTCATCGCCTTCCTCACAACGTGGCATCTGCTCTCGGCGCTCGGGATCGTCCACGAGATCATTCTGCCCCGGCCTTCGGCCATCGCCATGGCCTTCCCCGAGGTAATCGAACATCCTCTTTTCAAATGGCATATGACCTTCACCCTGCTCTCCATCCTGGTGGGCTTCTTCTTCGGCGGAGGCATCGGCTTCGCCCTGGGGGTGCTGTTCGCGTTCTCGGAGCGCTGGCGCAAGACCCTCTATCCCTACGTGCTGGGGTTCCAGTCCACCCCCCGCGTCATCCTGGCCCCGCTGATGATCGCCTGGTTCGGCTTTGGCCCCGAGTCGAAGATCGCCCAGGCCACCATCGGCTGCTTCTTCCCCGTCTTCCTCAACACCCTCGTCGGCCTCGCGCTGGTGGAGGAGAACGCCCTCAAGCTCATGCGCTCGCTCCGGGCGACCCCCTGGCAGACCTTCCGGATGCTGCGCTTCCCCTACGCCCTTCCCACCATCTTCGCCGGACTGAAGGTCAGCCTGACCTTCGCCACCATCGGGGTGATCGTGGCCGAGTTCGTCGCCACCGAGTACGGCCTGGGCTACGAGCTCACCCGCTACCACGTCGAGCTGGCCATCCCTCAGATGTACGCCGTCATCATCATCGTCGGCCTGCTGGGCTTGGTGCTCTATCTCGGGATCGAGTGGCTCGACAAGAAGATCGTCTTCTGGAGGGCGGAAGACGACGTACAGAGCAAGCTGCGCTGAGCGCACGGTTTCCGCCTCACGCCATCCCAAGGCACAAAGTCCTCCCGTCCCAAAGCGCGCGCTGACTCCGCCGCAGTCAGGTCCGCGGGCCCGGCGCTCCATGAGGAGCGCCGGGCTTTTTTCGGCGGCGGAGTCAGCGCGCGCTTTGGGGCGGGAG
>JBBTDR010000643.1:0-4679 GCA_038042665.1 Nitrospinota bacterium | reverse complement strand
TCCCGGCATCCTCGGCCATCCGGGGGTCAGCATCCCCCGAATCATGGAGTATCTCTTCATCACCCAGTCGGGGATGCTCGGCATGGTGGTGGAGGTCTTCGCCAACTACGTCCTCCTCTTCGTGATCCTGGGCGCCTTCCTGGAGCGCTCGGGGCTGGGGGCGCTCTTCTTCGACCTGGCCTACGCCCTCACGGGCCACCGGACGGGGGGCCCCGGCATGACGGCGGTCGTCTCGAGCGCCATCTACGGGATGATCTCCGGCAGCGGGGTGGCGAACGTGGTGACGACGGGGACCTTCACCATCCCCCTCATGAAGCGCGTGGGCTACCGGCCCCACTTCGCCGGGGCCGTCGAGGCGGCCGCCTCCTCCGGGGGCCAGTACATGCCCCCCGTCATGGGGGCGGGGGCATTCCTCCTGGCCGAAGCGGCCGAGGTGAGCTACCTGGAGGTCGTGAAGATCGCCTTCGTCCCGGCGGTCCTGTATTTCCTCTCGGTCGGGCTCATCGTCTATTTCGAGGCGGTGAAGCAGGGTCTCCACGGGGTCCCCCGGGAGGAGCTACCTCCCCTGCGGAAGGTGCTGCCCCGCTGCTACCAGCTCTTCCCCATCGTGGTGGTGGCCTATCTCCTGCTCGCGGGCCGGTCGGCCTTCTACGCCGCCTTCTGGGCCATCGTCTGGACGGTGGCCCTGAGCTGGCTCCAGAAGGACACGCGGATGGGCCCGCGGGAGATCTTCGACGCCCTGGTGGGGGGGGCCCACAACTCCCTCAGCATCGGCGCGCTGGCGGGGGTTCTCGGCATCATCATCGGGAGCCTCATCCTCTCGGGCATCCAGGACCGCTTCGCGAGTCTCCTGATCCAGGTCTCAGGGGGGAGCCTCGTCATCACGATCCTCCTGGTCATCTTCGCGGGCTACATCTTCGGGATGGGCGTCCCGGTCACGGCGGCCTACGTGATGACGGCCATCGTGGGGGTGGGCGCCCTCGTCCGGCTGGGGGTGCCCCCCCTCTCCGCCCACCTCCTCTGCTTCTGGGTGGCGGTCGTGGGAGGCGTCACCCCGCCGGTGGCCCTCTGCGCCTACGCGGGGGCCTCCATTGCCGGGGCGGACCCCCTCCGGACGGGGTTCACGGCCACCAAGCTGGCCTCCTGGATCTTCATCATGCCCTTCCTCTTCGTCTACACCCCCATCCTCTTCACGGGCCCCCCCCTGGAGGTCGTCCGGTCCATGCTGACCGCCGCCGTGGCGGCCTGCGCCTGGGCGGGGGCCCTGGAGGGCTACCTCTTCCGGGAGACAAAGCTCTACGAGCGGATCCTCCTCCTGGTGGCGGCCCTGGGCCTTCTCCATACGAGCCTGTGGACGGACCTCGTGGGGGTCGCCGCCTTCGCCTTCGTCGCGATCACCCAGCGCCGGGGGGTCTCGGCGGCCGCGGCCTGAGCGACGTGGTTGGGAGGTGACAACCCAGCGTCTCCTCCCCTGGCCGGGGGCGCTCAGCCTCGGGCCGTGCTACCATCCGGGCATCCAAGAACCGGCACGTCCGTATCCGTTCGGGTCGAGGTAGGGGAGGGCTCCGGTGGGCGGCGCGGGAATGCGGCAGGTGCGCTTGGTGAAGCCGGGGGAGGGGTCTCCCGAGGTCGAGCAGATCTACGAGGAGATCTGCCGCATGAAGGACCCCCGCTGGCTGGGGCCCTTGTTCGGCTTCTTCGCCCAGGTGCCGGGGCTGCTCCGGGCGTGGTGGGAGTTGCAGAAGCAGCTCGAGGTGCTGAAGGGCCACGTCCCCCGCGAGCTCACGAACCGCATCGCCATGGTGTGCGCCGTGGCCTCGGACTGCCCCCGCTGCGTGAACTTCCACAAGACCGACCTCATCCACCGGCTGGAGATGGACCCCGGGGAGGTGGAGAAGCTCCACGACTTCGAGCGCGCCGGCCTGCCGGAGGCGGAGAAGGCGGTCTTCCGGGTGGCCCGCAAGCTCACCCTGAACGAGCAGCTGACCGACGCCGAGTTCCAGGCCCTCCACGACGCGGGCTACGACGACCCCTCCATCGTCGAGATCGTCTCGGTGGCCCTGCTGGAAGGGGGCTTCGCCCGGCACGCGAGCGTCTTCGCCCGCTTCGAGGACGGGATGGACTGGCCCGCCCAGCACACCCCTTCCGCCGAGTACCGCAGCGTCATCGGCCGCTAGGAGGCGGGCATGAGCCGCATCACCCTCCCGGCGGGTGGAGGTGGAGGGGCTTTTTGGCGAGAGCGTGCGGGGGGGCGGTTTCCTGTAGCCCGCCGGTGAGAGCGAGGAGAGGAACATGGCGACCTTGAAGGCGCGTCCCCAGGACGTGGACATCGACATCCGGCGCACGGCCGTCGTCGTGGTGGACATGCAGAACGCCTACGCGAAGAAGGGCGGCATGCTGGACCTGGGGACGGGCATCGACGAGGCGCGCACGCGGCCCGTCATCGAGGCCCACCAGCGCCTCCTGCCCGCCGCCCGCGCGGCGGGGGTGCAGGTCATCTACCTCCAGTTCGGCTACAAGCCCGACCTCAGCGACGCCGGCGGGCCGCAGTCCCCCAACATGCGGAAGCATATGGCCCTCCGCATGATCAAGGAGCGCCCCGCCGACCGCGACAAGCTCATCGTCGAGGGCACCTGGGGCTGGGAGATCATCGACGAGATCAGGCCCGAGCCGGGCGACCTCGTGGTGAAGAAGGCGCGCTACAGCGGCTTCGCGGGCACCACCCTGGAGAACCAGCTGAACGGCCTCGACATCCGCCACATCCTCTTCACCGGGGTGGCGACCAACGTCTGTGTGGAGAGTACCGCGCGGGAGGCCTACTTCCGCGAGTTCTGGCCCATCCTGGTCGAGGACGCCTTGGACCACACCGGCCCGGACTTCGTCCGCCAGGCCACCCTCTACAACTTCGAGACGAAGATGGGGTGGATCGCCCGCGCGGCCGACGTCCTCGCGCTGTTCGAGCGCAACCAGGCCTAGGATGTGACCCGGCCCCCCCGCTAGGGGACGAGGACGAGCTTCCCCAGGAAGCGGCCGCTCCGCAGGAGCTCGTGGCACTCGTTGGCCTTGGCGAGGGGCATCTCCTGGTCCACGGGCACCCGGAGGTTGTTCTTCTCCCACATGCCGTCCAGGCGCTGGTTCACCTCGGGGATGTGGGGCTCCAGGTTCCGGGCCGCGATGCCGAGCACGTTCGCGTTCTTGCCCATCACCCCCGGGACCCGGAAGGTGGTCATGGGGCCCTTGCCGGTGCCCATCCCGACCAGGACGACCCGCCCGGCCGTGGCGATGGCGTCCAGGTCCTTGTCGAAGTTGTCGCAGGCGGCGAGCTCCACGATGACGTCCACCCCCCGTCCTCCGGTGAACTCCTTGCACCGGGCGGCGAAGTCCTCCTGCCGGTAGTTGATCGTCGCCTGGGCGCCGTGGGAGCGGCAGAAGGCGGCCTTCTCCTCCGAGCTCACCGTGGTGACGACCTGGCAGCCCAGCGCCCGGGCCAGCTGGATGGTGGCGATGCCCACTCCGCCGGCCCCGCCCTGGACGAGGACGCTCTCCCCCGGCCCCGCCTTGGCCTGGATGACGAGGGCGTGCCAGGCCGTCTGGAAGGCCACCGGGAGGGCGGCCGCCTGGCTGAAGGTCATGGGGCGGGGCATCCGGGCGGCGGCCCGGGCCTCGATGAGGGTGTACTCCGCGTAGGCCTCCCGCTTGGGGCAGTAGGCGAACACCCGGTCCCCCGCGGCGAAGCCCTTCACCCCCTCGCCGCAGGCCGCGACCTCGCCGGCGCACTCGCTCCCGATCAGGTGGGGGAGCTTGAGGCCGGCGACGTAGTTCTGAAGCCCCCGCCGGATGGAGAGGTCGATGGGGTTCACCCCGATGGCCTTCACGCGGACGAGGAGCTCCCCGGGCCCCGGCTTGGGCTCGGGGGCGTCGTCCAGGCGGAGGGGCTCCCGCAGGGTGTCGCTGTAGGCGTGGATGCGCATGGCTTTCACGGTTGTCTCCTTGCGTTCGAAGGACGTGGTCTGTTGCCGGCCTAGAGGAGGGGCATGGAGCGGATGCGCATGGCCTGGTTCGTGGCCTCGGAGTGGAGGAAGGCCGTCACGTCGCGCAGGTACTTCTCCATCGGGGCCTCGGTCATGTAGCCCATCCCGCCCCAGACCTCCATGGCCTTGCGCGCCACCTCGAAGCACACCTCCCCCATGTAGGCCTTGGTCAGGAAGGCCATCTTGGGGTCGTAGATCTCGGGGTGCTCGGCGGTCCAGGCGGCGTAGTGGAGGAGCCTCCGGGCGGCCTCGAGCTGGATGAAGCAGTCGCAGAGCAGGAAGCCCACCGCCTGGTGCTGGATGATGGGCTTGCCGCCCTGGACGCGGTTGCGGGCGTACTCCAGGGCGTCCTCGTAGGCGGCGCGGGCCACCCCGAGGCAGGGGCCCACGGCCTCGATGTTGGAGCCGCGGATCTTCCGCCGGGCGGCGTAGGCTCCGTTCACCTCGCCGACGCGGTTGGCGTCCGGCACCGCCATGTCGCGGAAGATGAGCTCGCGGTTGGGGCCCAGGCGCATGCCCATCTTGTCGTGGTAGCGCCCGTAGGAGAACCCCTCCAGGTCCGGCGTCACGAGGAAGTAGGTGGTCCCCCTGGAGACGCCCGCCGCGGGGTCGGTGCGGGTGTTGACCAGGTAGAGCTTCGAGAGGCCC
>JBBTDR010000642.1:0-7148 GCA_038042665.1 Nitrospinota bacterium | reverse complement strand
CTTCCCACCCAATCGAACCTTCGATGTTCCATTGGTGCGACCAGTATTTCTATCGTGACGGGACCTTGGAGAAGCGGCCGGCTAACAACAGCTTGGAGCCGCCCGCGCGGGCGGCCAAGCCGGACCGCCTGCCGGACCTCTGATCCGAAGCGGCCCCAGCAGATTCCTCGCTGCGCTCGGAATGACATCGAAGGCGGCGCATCACCCCCGGAGCGTCGCGTGGGACTCCCGGTCGCCCGGCTTCATGGCGAAGGCGGGGAAGGGGGCCTCCCCGATGCCCCGCGTGAGCAGCATGACCTTGATGGCGCTCCCGGGCCCGCCCGGATCCATGAGCCCCATGACGGCGCGGCGCTCGCGGGCGGCCTCCGCCCCCGAGGCCCCCTCCAGCGCCTCGGCCAAGCCGATCCCCAGCAGGAAATGGCACTGGTCGGTGAAGCCCCCCAGGCGGAGGCCCGCCCCCTCGGCGGCGCGGAGGAGGGCGGTGAAGTCCACGTGGGCGGTGAGGTCGGTTTCCCCGGGCCGCGCGAGGACGTCCGAGACGAGGGTGTGCTGGCGGTAGCCCCGGAGGGTCCCTTCCCGCCGCTCCTCGCCGTAGAGGACGCGGGCCGAGGCGCCGTAGTCCCAGACGAGGACGGCCCCGCGCCGCAGCTTCGGGGCCACCGCCCCAATCCACTCTGTTGCCGCCGGGCAGACCTCGGCCTGCTGGCCGGGCATCAATCTCACCCCGAGCCGGCCGAACCAGCCCTCCAATCTCGGGTCGGAAAGCGGCCCCTCGCGGAAGGTGAGGCCCCCGCCGCCGCGTCCGACGTAGCGCTCCCTCAAACCTTCCCCGGTCTGGATGAGGAGGTGGACGGGGAGGGCGTCGAGGAACTCGTGGGCGAGGACCGCGCCCTCGAACTCGCCCTCGGGCGCCCATCGGCCCGGAGGCCAGTCGGGGAGGCGGACGGCGGAGGCCAGCCAGGGGGCGAGGCGCTCCCGCAGCCGCTCCCGGGCGGCGGGGCTTTGCTCGATGGGGGTGTAGGCGAGCGCCGCGCGGAAGGCGGACCGGAGGGCCTGGGCGCCTTCGAGGATGTCGCGGGCGAGCCAGCCCTCGCCCGCGCCGTACTCGAGGACGCGGAAGGCCGGGGGCCCGCCCATCGCCTCCCAGATCGCTTCGAGCTGGCGGGCGGCCATGCGCCCGAACCAGGGGCTCTGGTGGGGGCTCGTGAGGAAGTCCCCGGCCGCCCCCACCCGGGGCTGGGGCTGGGCGTAGTAGCCGCCCTCGGGGTGGTAGAGGGCGAGCTCCATGAAGCGCCGGAAGGGCATGGGGCCCCGGGCGAGCTCCTCCTCCAGGGCCTGGGCGAGGGCGGGGTGGGCGGCGAGGGCCATCGCGGCTCTCCGGCGGGGGGGCGCATCCGGGGCTTCTTGATCAATTGCCCGGGCGATTCTATCCTTTTTCCAGCGGGCGTCCTTCCGCCGCGGGCCTCCCCGCGCGCGCGGGGGCGGCCGCGCAGGAGGGAGGCCCCGATGGAAGTCCGCGTGAGGTGCTTCGCCTGGGCCCGCGAGGTGGCAGGCGGGGAGGAGATCTCGGTCGAGCTCCCCGAGGGGGGGACGGTGGCCGACCTCAGGGAGCGCCTGGAGGCCCGCTTCCCCGTCCTCGCGGGGAGGATGGAGTCCATCGCCGTCTCGGTGAACCAGGAGTTCGCGGGGGACTCGGCCCGCATCCGGGCCGGGGACGAGGTGGCCCTCATCCCGCCCATCAGCGGAGGTTGAGCGTGATCTGCCGGATCGTGGAGCGCCCCATCGACGTGCAGGCCCTCGCGGCGGGGGTGGAGGAGCCGGAGGCCGGGGCGGTGTGCACCTTCGCTGGGCTGGTGCGGAACCACAGCCGGGGCCAGCGCGTGACCCACCTGGAGTACCACGCCTACCCGGAGATGGCCGAGAAGAAGCTGCGCCAGGTGGCCGGGGAGATCGCCGAGCGCTTCGGCGTGACGCGCCTGGCCATCGAGCACCGGGTGGGCGTCCTGCGGATCGGCGATGTGGCCGTCGGGATCGCCGCCGCCGCGCCCCACCGCGACGCGGCCTTCAAGGCCTGCCGCTACGCGATCGACCGCATCAAGCAGATCGTCCCGATCTGGAAGAAGGAGTTCGGCGCGGACGGCGCCGTCTGGGTCGAGGAGTGCGCGGTGGACGCCTCCGCGGCCCGGGAGCAGGGACGGCCCCCGAATTAAATCTTTGACATTTTCGCCACCCGCGCTAAGATGAACTGATCCGATTTCAGACCCGGCCTTTTGTCTTGAATGGAATGGCGCCAAGCGGCGAAGAAAGAGGGAAGCCGCGCTCCTCCCGGGGCGGGCCTCCCGCGCGGTTTCTTGCAAGCCCGGGCTCGCATGGAGGGAACGCAGATGAAACGATGGCAGCGTTTGTGGGCGGCGGCCATCCTGGCGCTGGTGCTCGCGGGGCCGGCGCCCGTCCTGGCCGCCAACGAGATCGTGGTGGGGGGCTCGCTCTCCCTGACGGGGCCGTTCTCGGAGCCCGCCAACCGGATGAGCAACTCCTACAGAATGTACGTGGACGAGCTGAACGCCAGGGGCGGCTGGCTGGGGAGGAAGGTCAAGCTCGTCCTGCTCGACGACAAGTCCGATAACCAGACCGCGATCCGGCTGTACGAGAAGCTGATCGTGGAGGACAAGGTGGACCTGCTCGTGGGGCCCTACGCGAGCGCCCCCACCGACGCCGTGGCGAACGTGGTCGAGCGCTACAAGTTCCCGATGATCGGGGTGGGCGCCTCCTCGCTCTCCATCTGGTCGAAGGGGCGCAAGTACACCTTCAACGTGATCCAGGTCGCCCAGGACTACCAGAAGGGCGCCCTGCACCTGGCCAAGGAGATCGGCCTCAAGCGGATCGCCGTCATCAGCCAGGACACCCTCTTCCCCCGGCAGGCGGCCGAGGGCGTGGTGGCCTGGGCGAAGGAGCTGGGCCTCGAGGTGGTGCTGAACGAGAACTACCCCACCAAGCAGACCGATTTCTCGGCCCTGCTCCAGAAGATCAAGGTCCGCCGCGTGGACGCCATCATCTCGAACAGCTACTTCGCCGACGCGGCCGCCCAGCTCCGCCAGATGAAGGAGCAGAACTTCAACGTCAAGATGTTCTCCTCCACCGTCGGCCCGGCCCTCCCCCGCTTCCCCGAGGAGCTGGGCCCCATCGCGGAGTACGTGCTCGGCTACAGCCAGTGGGAGCCGCTGCCGGACATCCTGAAGAACCCCGGGATGGCGGAATACATCGCCAGCTACCAGAAGCGCTTCAACGAGGTGCCGAACTACCACGCCGGGCAGGCTTACGCCGGCCTGCAGATCCTCGAGACGGCCATCAAGAAGGCGGGGAGCATCGACAAGGCGAAGCTCTGGGAGACCCTGAAGGGCCTCGAGACGACCACCATCCTGGGCCGCTGGAAGGTGGATGACCGGCTCATGAACGAGCACGAGGGCCTGACCTTCCAGATCCAGAACGGGAAGCGGCTGGTCGTGTGGCCTCCCCGGTACGCCCAGACCAAGGCCAAGCTCCCCATGCCCGACTGGGACAAGCGGCCGAAGAACTAGCGGCCCGCAGGGCCGGACGCGTCCGACAACCTGCTCTTCCCGCGATGCCGGGGCGGAGGTTCCGCCCCGGCATCGCGTGCGAGGGCCCGGGGCCAGGCGCCGCGCGCGAGGAGGGACCGCGATGGATCGGGCGGAAGTCCGGAGCTTCTGCCTCCTGGCCGCCTTGCTGGTGTTCGCCTTCTCCATCCCCTTCGCCGTGGGAGGCTGGACGGGCAACGTCTTCTTCTTCGACGCCCAGTGGATGGCCGACCTCGCGACCGTGGTCCTGAACGGCCTGCTCCACGGCGGCGTCTACGCCATGTTCGCCGTGGGCCTGACCCTCGTCTTCGGGGTCATGCGCATCATCAACATCGCCCACGGCCACCTCGTGATGCTGGGCGCCTACCTGACCTACGTGTGTTTCGATCACTTCAAGTGGGACCCCCTGCTCGCCCTGCTGGCCACCCTGCCGGTCTCCTATGCGCTGGGGTGGCTGATCCAGAAAGCCCTCCTGAACGCGGTCGTCGGGGGGCCCGAGCTCACCCCGCTGCTGATCACCTTCGGCCTCGGCCTGGCCATGATCCAAATCGTCATCTCGGTCTTCACCACGGACTACCGCACCATCCCCTACGCCCCCAACGCCATCGTCCTCGCGCCGGGCATCAACCTGAGCGCCAACAAGCTCATCAGCTTCGCGATGTCGGTCGTGATCTCGCTGAGCGTCTTCTTCTTCCTCAAGCTCCACCGGCTCGGGAAGGCCATCCGGGCCACGGCGCAGAACGCGGGCGTGGCGATGGTGTGCGGGATCAACGTCTTGCAGGTTTACCTCGTCACCTCGGGGGTGGCCGCGGCCCTGGCCGCCGCGGGCGGGGCCCTGGTGGCCATCCAGTTCGGCTTCAACCCGGAGACCGGCTACCTCTACACCCTGCAGGCGTTCGCCATCATCATCCTCGGGGGGCGGGGGCACTACATCGGGGCGCTCATCGGGGGCCTCATGCTGGCCGTGATGGAGAGCCTCATCTCCTTCCTCGTCCCCAACGGGACGGCCATGGTGGAGCTCGCCTCCTACGGGCTGATGGTGGGGGTGCTCCTCATCCGCCCGCGGGGGCTCATGGGCCACAGGGAAGACTAGGCGGGGGGCGCGATGCGGCGGCGCGAGCACCTGAGGAACCTGCTCTTCCTGGCGGCGGCGGCGGCCTTCCTGGTGATCCTGCCGTTCCAGATCAACGTCTACATGCGCTCGTTCTTCATGTTCATGATGATGTACGTCGTCCTCGCCTCGAGCTGGAACATCATCAGCGGCTTCACGGGCTACATCTCCTTCGGCCACGTCGTCTTCTACGGCATCGGCTCCTACGCCACCGCCATCCTGGTGGCCGACTACGGCTGGAACTGGGTCCCCACCCTCTTCGTGGGGGCGGCGCTCGTGCTGGTCGTGGCCATCGTGATCGGCTTCCCGGTCCTCCGGCTGAAGGGCCCCTACTTCGCCATCGCCATGCTGGGGGCGGCCGAGGGCACGCGCGTCCTCGCCAATGTGTGGGACGGCCTCACCCACGGCGGCGAGGGCATCAGCATGCCGAACGTCGAGAACTCCTTCCCGACCTATTTCGCCATGCTCATCGTCATGGTGGCCACCATCCTCGTCTCCTACTGGGTGGGGCACTCCCGCTTCGGCATCCGCCTGAACGCCATCCGCGAGGACGAGGTGGCGGCCGAGTCCCTGGGGGTGAACACCACCTTCTACAAGATGGCCGCCTTCGTGCTCTCGGCCATCCCGGCCGCCGCCGCGGGGGGGATCCAGGCCACCAAGATCCTCTACATCGACCCGCCGAACTCCTTCTTCATCCTCGTGACCGTCTACATGAAGCTCTTCGCCATGTTCGGGGGGAAGGGGACGGTGATCGGCCCCATCATCGGGACGGTCATTCTCTTCTCGGTCCAGGAGTTCACCTGGGCGCGCTTCCCCACGGCCCACCTCTTCGTCTTCGGCCTGTTCATCATCCTGGTCGCCCGGTTCATGCCGCGCGGCCTGATGGGCTTCGCCATCGACCGCGGCTGGGCCCGGAAAGGGATGGTTCACTAGCATGGCCGCCGCCCCGCCCGAGATCGCCCTCGACATCCAGGGCCTGCGGAAGCACTTCGGCGGCATCAAGGCCGTGGACGGGTGCACCTTCCAGGTGCCCAAGGGGAAGATCTCGGGCCTCATCGGGCCCAACGGCTCGGGCAAGACCACCACCTTCAACCTCTTGACCGGGGTGCTCCAGGCCGACGGAGGCGCGGTCTACTACCGGGGCGAGAACCTCGCGGGCCTGCGGCCCCACGAGATCTTCCGCCGCGGCATCAGCCGCACCTTTCAGATCACCCGCATCTACCGCGAGATGACGGTGTTCGAGAACATGCTCTCGGCCTCGAGCCTGGCCATCCCGGAGCGGGAGGCCCGCCGGCGCGCCGAGGCGCTCCTCGAGTTCGTCACCCTGGCCCGGCTGCGGGGGGAGTACGGGGGCAACCTCTCCTACGGCCAGCAGAAGCTCCTGGAGTTCGCCCGGGCGCTGATGACCGACCCCGACGTCATCCTGCTCGACGAGCCCGCCGCGGGGGTGAACCGCACCCTCCTCCAGGGCCTCCTCGAACACATCCACCGGCTCCAGGAGGAGGAGGGGAAGACCATCCTCATCGTCGAGCACGACATGAGCGTGATCATGAACCACTGCGAGAAGGTCTTCGTGATGGACTACGGCGAGAAGATCGCCGAGGGCCCCCCCCACGAGATCCAGCGCAACGAGCAGGTGATCGAAGCCTACTTCGGGCGGAAGTGAGATGGCCCACCTGGAGCTGAGGAACGTCGAGGCCGCCTACGGCCGCATCCAGATCCTCCACGGCGTCTCCCTGGAGGTGCGCGAGAGGGAAGTCGTCGCCGTCATCGGGCCCAACGGCGCCGGCAAGTCCACCGCCTTCAAGATCATCATGGGCTTCATCCGCTACCTGGGGGGCGAGATCCGCTTCGACGGCCAGGACATCGTGGGCCTGCGCCCCGACCAGGTCCTCGCCCGGGGGCTGGGCTACGTCCCCCAGGGCCGGATCGTCTTCAACCAGATGACGGTCCGCGAGAACCTGGAGATGGGGGCCTACATCGAGCGGGACAAGAAGAAGATCCGCCGGTCCATGCAGTACGTCTTCAGCCTCTTCCCGCGCCTGGAGGAGCGCCAGAAGCAGCTCGCCGGCACCATGAGCGGGGGCGAGCAGCAGATGCTGGCCATGGGCCGCGCCCTCATGACGAGGCCCAAGATGATCATGCTGGATGAGCCCTCGCTCGGCCTCAGCCCCCGGTTCGTCACCGAGGTCTTCGACAGGATCGTGGCCCTCTCCAAGGAGGGGCTCACCATCATGCTGGTCGAGCAGAACGCCGCCCGGGCGCTCGACATCTCCCACCGCGCCTACGTCCTCGAGCTGGGCCGCAACCGCTTCGAGGGCACCGGCCAGGAGCTCCTCCACAACCCCGAGGTCAAGCGGATGTACCTGGGCGGGTAGGCGGAGGGTCGCGCCGCGCCTTGTTCATCCTGGGGGACAGCTTTTCTCCCTCTCCCCCGCCAG
>JBBTDR010000641.1:0-6578 GCA_038042665.1 Nitrospinota bacterium | reverse complement strand
CTTTAAAGGGATGGAGCACGTGGCTCGCCTCCCCCGCCGCGCCCTTGAGGACCGAGTTCAGGAGCGTCTTGCGGTCGATGGCGTGGGCCACGGACATCCGCACGCGCTTGTCGTCGAAGAGGCCGCCGTGCTTGTTGAAGAAGCCCAGCCGGAAGATGCGGATGCCGGGCTTCGAGACCACCCGGGCCTTGCCGCTCTGGTTGATGCGGTCGAACATGGCGGGCGGCACGTCGAAGACCACGTCCACCTCGCCCTTCACGAGGGCCGCCACGCGGGCGGCCTCCTCGGGGATGATCTTCACCATGACGCGCCTGACCTTCGGGTACTGGGGATCCCAGAAGAGGGGGTTCGCCTCGTACTCCGCGAGGGTGTCCCGCTCCCACTTCTTCAGGAGGTAGGGGCCGCTGCCGAGCTGGTTCGAGGCCAGGAACCGCGGCTCCTTCGAGGCGTAGAACTTGGGCGCGACCAGGCCGCCGACGTTCCCCATCCGGTTCACGAAGCCGGCATCCGGGAAGGCCAGGTGGACGCGCACCCGGTATTTGTCCACCACCTGGACGGCGTCCTTGTGGGCGACGACCCGCATGCGGTCGACCTGGCGGGACTTGAGCTCGGGGTCGTTCACGCGCTCGATGCTGTACTTGACGGCGTGGGCGTCGAGCTCCTCGCCGTTCGAGAACTTGATGCCGGGCCGGATCTCGAACTCAAGCGTCTTGGGGTCGATCCACTTGTAGCTCTTGGCCACGAGGGTGACGAGCTTCCCCTCGGGGGTCTTGTGCATGAGGGTCTGGATGACCCAGCGGTTGCGCATGTTCGAGACGGCCGAGCTCTCGATGTGGGGGTCCATCGTCGGGGTGTCGGCCCTGTAGGCGATGACCAGGGTGTCGTCCTTGGGCGCGGCCTGCGTCCAAGCGGGCGCGGCCGCGAGCAGCGCGGCCAGCAGCCACACGAATGCATAACGCCTCATGTCCTTCCCTCCTCACGAAAATGCCCGGGAACGGAAAGCCCGGGATCCGCCTCCGGCGGCTCAGCGCAGGGCCGGGGGCCGCTTTCAGACCACGATCAAGTCCAGCGGCAGCTGGGTCACGCGCTCGGCCCCAGCCGCCGTGATGATGTAGGTGCGCCCGAGGAAGCAGCCCAGGCGCCCGTCCGGGGTGATGGGGTTGGGCTCGCTCATGATGACCATGCCGGGCTTGAAGACCCGGTCGGCCGGCTTCGCCCGGATGCCCGCCACCTCCACGTGGGGCGAGCAGGTGACGATGTCGATGCCGTGGATGAGGGTGGGGCGCGAGGTGTAGCCCTTCTTGAGGATGAGCTGCCCGGCCTCCTGCACCTCCTCCACCGTCCCCCCGGGGCGCAGGCACCGCTCGATGGCCTCGAAGACGGGCACGGCCACCTCCTCGTGGAGGCGCCGCATGGCGTCCGTGGGCTCTCCCACGCAGATGGGGTGGCCGATCTGGGCGGTGTAGCCGTGGTAGCCCGCCCCGTACTCGTTGACGATGACGTCCCCCTTCCGGATCTTGCGGCCCGAGGGCCGGGGGTTGCCGAAGGGGAGCGCGGGGTCGGCCATGGGGGTGGAGCCCACGATGTCGAGGTGGATGTAGCCATCCGCGTCGCGCACGGCGAAGGTGGCGCTCGCGTTGAGCTGGTACTCGGTCACCCCGGGCCGGGCGCGCTCGGCGATGGCGCGGATGGCGCGGTCGCAGAGGCCGCCCGCCTTGCGGACGTAGGCGGCCTCCTCCTCGCTCTTGATGTTCATGAGCGGATGCAGGATCTCGGGGATGAACTCGAGCTTCGCTTCGGGCAGCATCTCCCTGAGCTCGAGGTAGTAGTTCGCGGGCAGGTACTCGTTCGCGCGGCCCTCGGAGTTGGCGCTGCACAGGCCGACCGCGCGGTTGGCGAGGCCCAGCTCCTTGAGCCGGGCGGCCATGGCCTTGCCGAAGCCCCCGCCCCCGGCCGCGCGCACGTCCTTGAGGACGGACCACTTCCGGGTGGCCCAGATGTGCGCCCCCCCCATCGAGCAGAAGAGGGTGGGTTCGCCCTCCAGGGGGAAGACCACGTACTGGGCGAGGGCCCGGGGGTCCATGTGGCCGCTCAACCACATCATCCCGTAGCCCATGCTCCCGTTATTCATGCTGCCGGGGACGATGAGGCAGTCGAGGCCCTTCTCCCGCATGGCGGCCTTGAGGGCCTCGTGGCGGCGCCGGTACTCGGCGTCCGAGAAGCGGGGATAGACGGCGTCGTGGTACCAGGGGGCGTCCGCGAGGTGGTGAAAATTCTCGCCCAGGTGGAGCGCGCTGCACACCTCGGCGAAGGGCCGGCCTTTCATGCGCTTCTCCCGTCTTCCCGGATCCCCCGCGAGGTCAATCCACGCCCTTCAGCCGCGGGTCGATGAAGTCGCGGAACCAGTCCCCCAGCAGATTGGTCGAGAGGACGGTCAGCATGATGGCCATGCCCGGGAAGACGCAGATCCACCACGCCGAGTCGATGTAGTTGCGCCCGTCCGCCAGCATCCCGCCCCAGGTGGGGTTGGGGGGGGGCACGCCCAGCCCGAGGAAGCTGAGGGAGGCCTCGATGATGATCATGCGGCCCACCGAGAGGGTGGCCACCACGACGGCGGGGGCCAGCACGTTCGGCAGGACGTACTTGAACATGATGGCCAGGGTGTTCAGCCCGGCCGCCCTCGCCCCGACGACGAACTCCATCTCCCGCACCGAGAGGGCCGAGCCGCGCACGAGCCGGGCGTAGGGAACCCAGATGCGCACCGAGATCGCCACGATCACGATGAAGAGGCTGGGCTTGAGGATCGCCACCAGGCAGAGCGCCAGGAGGACGAAGGGGAAGGCCAGGAAGACATCCACGATCCGCATGAGGACGTTGTCCACCCAGCCTCCGTAAAAGCCCGAGACGAGTCCGATGAGCACCCCGATCGTCCCCGAGATCACCACCGTGGTGAGGCCTACGGCGAGGGAGACCCGGGCCCCGTACACGATGCGGCTCAAGAGGTCGCGGCCGATGGCGTCCGTCCCCAGGAGGAAGAGCCACCCCGTCTCCTTGTCCACGAAGAGGGGCGGCTTGGCTCCCAGGGCGGGATTCTGCTCATAGGGGCTGTGCAGGACGAAGTACTGCGGGAAGAGCGCCACGAGGGTCATGAAGAGGAGGGCCAGGGCGCCCGCGAGGGCCACCTTGTTGCGGCGCAGGCTCTGCCAGGCCGCCACCAGGACGTGGGGCTCCTCGGGAGCCATCGTCTCCTGGGGGAGCGCCGCCTCGAGCGCCGCCGTGCCGGCCACCAGCTCTTCCTTCATTTGTAGCTGATCCTCGGGTCGAGCCAGGCGTAGAGGATGTCCACGGCCAGGTTGATGAAGATGAACATGAAGGCGAGGAAGAACACCGCCGCCTGGACGATCGGGAAGTCGTCGTTCAGGATGGCGTTCACCGTCAGCCGCCCCACCCCCGGCCAGGCGAAGACCGTCTCCACCACCACCGTCCCGCCCAGCACGATGCCCAGCTCCAGCCCGATGACGGTCACCACCGGGATGGCCGCGTTCTTGAGGGCGTGCTGGTAGACCACGGTGTTCTCGCGCAGGCCCTTGCTCCGGGCGGTGCGCACGTAGTCCTCCCCCAGCACGTCCAGCATCCCCGAGCGCAGCACCCGGGTGATGCGCGCGGTGGCGTAGAGCCCCGCCGTCAGCGCGGGGAGGATCAACTGGGCGAAGCTGCCCCGGCCGTGCGAAGGCAGGAGGTTCAGCCACACCGCGAAAACGAGAAGGAGCATGAGGCCCAGCCAGAAATTGGGCATGGACTGCCCCAGGAGCGCCCCCAGCATGCTGAGGCGGTCCCACAGGCTGTTGCGCCGCGTGGCGGATATCACCCCCGCGGGCAGGGAGATGACCAGCGCGATGAAGAGGGCGGCGAGCGCCAGCTCCACCGTGGCCGGGAGGCGATCGAGCACCAGCTTCATCGCCGGCTCGCCCTGGCGGAAGGAGATGCCGAACTCGAACCGGAGGGCGCTCCAGAAGAAGCGGCCGTACTGGACGATGAGGGGGTCGTTGAACCCCATCCGCTGGCGGAAGGCGGCGATCTCCTCGATGGAGGCGTCCTCGGGCATCATGAGGGAGGCGGGGTCCCCCGTGAGGTGGAGCATGAGGAAGGTGATGATCATGACGCCCTTCAGCACGAGGAGCGACTGAAGCAGGCGCCGGACGATGTAGCTCCACATGGACGGCAGTCCGCTCCTCCCGTCGGATCATCCCCCGCCGGTTCACGAGACCCCCGGCGGGGCCGGACGCCGCGGGCGGCCCGCTCGCGGCCCCCGCCCGCTGACTCGGAATGGCTAGACACTATCAGATGGCCCCGCCCCCCCGCAAGAAGCCGTTTCTCCGGCATTTCCCATCCGATTCCGGACCCGCGCGGCGGCCCTCAGCCCACCCGGACGGCCTCGGCCGGGAGGCGGTGCATGGGCTCGAAGCCCCGCCCGGTGATGAGGCCCAATTCCCCGAGCTGGACCCCCATTCTTTCGTCCCGGGTGGCGGGGTTGGGCTGGACCACAACGGTCATGTTCCGCTCGAAGGTGAAGGGGGCCGGCGGAGTGAACAGGGTGCACCGGACCGAGGGGGGGAGGATGTCCACCCCGAAGCCGTGGAGGAGGGCGTCCACCCCCTCCCGGTCCATCATCGCCCGGACGGCCTCGTAGCGGCGCTGGTACTCGCCGGGGCTGAAATAGGGGATCCCCTCCTTGCTCATGCCCTCTCCTTTCACAAAGATGAATGACGGACAACGGATGCCAGGAGTATGCCAGAAACGCCCGGCCCCCCGCGATAGAACGCCCCCCCGCCTTGGCGTATAATCGCCCCTGCCTGAGCCACCGCACACGACCCATCCATCCGGCCGGGGAGGGAACCCCCTTCCCCGCGCCTGCCGCGCCGGCGGGGCGCAGGCGGGACGCCCCGCCATCAGGAGGAACGCCCGTGGGCCAGTACGAATTCTCCAAAGTGTGCCACGCCCTCCACCTCAACAAGAACTTCGGCAACCTGGAGGACTCCCCCTGGCACAAGGACGCCGTCTATCCCCGCTTCTCCCCCGCCGAGTACCGGCGCCGCCACGAGGCCCTGCGCGGGGCCATGCGGGAGAAGGGGCTCGACTGCCTCGTCGTGGGCGGGAGCTCGAACCTCATGAGCATCTGGGGGGGCGTGGTCTGGCTGAGCGGCCACATGGACCACCGCTCGGTCTCGAACTACGTCGTCTTCCCCCTGAAGGGCGAGCCCACCCTCCTCTACCCCATGGCGGGCACCCACATCTGGGCGGTGAAGCAGCAGGCCGTGGGGGTGCGGGACGTGCGCTCCTCCCGGGGGGCGGGGGGCTTCGGCAAGGCCATCGCGGCGCGCGTCAAGGAGCTGGGGCTCGAGACGGGCGCCATCGGCTTCGCCAGCATCAACATGGAGGGCTGGGGGCCGGAGTTCCTCCCCGTGAACTACTACCTGGACATCCAGGAGGCCTGCCCCAAGGCCAGGCTCGTCCTCGTGCCCGACATCTTCCACAAGATCTGGTACCTGAAGAGCCCCGAGGAGCTGGCCTTCTACCGCAAGTCCGGGGAGCTCTGCGACCGCGCCGTCGAGGCCATCGCCGCGCGCGCCAAGCCGGGCGTCACCGAGCGCCAGCTCGCCGCCAGCGCCTCCTTCGCCATGTCGGACGGGGGCGGCTACCCCCACTTCCTCATCGTGGGCATCACCCCGATGGCCGACCCCTCCCAGATCTTCGGCAACCCGAACCCCTCCGACCGCGTGCTGGAAGAGGGCGACATGATCAACAACGAGCTCGCCGCCGGCTACGGCGGGGTCACCACCCAGATCGGCCATCCCATCTTCGTGGGCAAGCCCCCCGAGCGGGTGCGCAAGCTCTGGGAGGAGGCCGTCCTCCCGAGCGCCCGGGGCATCGAGGAGGTCCTCCGGCCCGGCAAGACCCTCGAGGACATCCGCGTGGCGGGGAACGTCATCGTCCGCAACGGCTACACCGGCCGCCCCACCCTCATCCACGGCATCGACATCGCCACCTCCGCCCCCCACGTCTGGATGGAGGCCGCCGAGGGCCACGACTACGAGCAGACCCTCCAGGCCGGCATGGTCATCATGAGCGAGCCCAACCCCGCCACCACGGACGGCAGGCTGGGGCTCTTCTTCGGGCGCACCTACATCATCACCGGGGGGGGCCACGAGCGGGTCACCAAGCTGCCCTTCGACATGATCGTCGTCTGAGGGGGGAGGATATAAAAGCAGGTTGTCATCCTGAGGGAGCCCTTCGCTTGCGCTCAGGACAAGCTCCGCGACCGAAGGATATCGGTGTGGACTTGAGGCATGGCTGAAAGAGCGAACCGATATCCTTCGCTACGCTCAGGATGACACCGCAATGCCAAAACCGATTCCTCGCGGAGCCTGTCCTGACTTCGGCGAGCTCAGACCTCGGCGAGCTCGGTCGAGCCGTCGAGCCGAGCGAAGCGAAGGGCTCGGAATGACAACCGAGGCAAACACCTGGGTAAAGATGGAGAAGCCCTCTCCCCCCTCTCCCCCGGGGAGAGGGGTCGGGGG
>JBBTDR010000640.1:1724-2984 GCA_038042665.1 Nitrospinota bacterium | reverse complement strand
GCACCGAGCGCCACGAGAGCCGCCGCATCGACAACCAGCTGCGCGGCCGCGCCGGGCGCCAGGGCGACCCGGGCAGCTCGCGCTTCTACCTCTCGCTGGAGGACGACCTCCTGCGCATCTTCGGCTCCGACCGCATCAAGGGCATCATGGAGAAGCTGGGGATGGAGGAGGGAGTGCCCATCGAGGCCCGGATGGTCACCCGGGCCATCGAGAACGCCCAGAAGCGCGTCGAGGCCCACCACTTCGAGATGCGCAAGCACCTGCTCGAGTACGACGACGTGCTGAACAAGCAGCGCGAGGTCATCTACACCCTGCGCCGCCAGATTCTCGAGGGGAGCGACATTGGCGAGCGCATCCAGGACATGGCGGGAGCCCTCCTCGACGGCCTCATCGGCCTCCACATGCCGGAGGGGGAGCACTTCGAGGAGTGGGACCTCGCCTCCTTCCTCGCGGGCTTCGAGCGCCAGTTCGGCATCCCCGGCGGCGCCGAGGGCTACACGCTCCGCTTCGCCTCGCCCGCCTGCGCCCTCGACGTGGAGGAGGAGCCGCGCGAGGCCGTGGCCGAGCGCCTGCACGGGCTCATCCGGGAGGCCTTCCAGGCGAAGTACGCCCACGTCGGGGAGAGCGTGGTCCGCGACCTCGAGCGCATCATCTGCATCCAGGTGCTGGACGCCCAGTGGAAGGACCACCTGACCGGCATCGAGCACCTGAAGGAGGGCATCGGGCTGCGCGGCTACGCCCAGGTGAACCCCCTGAACGAGTACAAGAAGGAGGCCTTCGCCCTCTTCGAGGCCCTGAACGATCGGATCGACTCCGAGACCATCCAGTATCTCTACCGCCTCGACGTCTCGGGGGAGAGAGTCCAGGTGGAGGAGAGGGAGCAGCCCAAGCAGGAGCTTGTCTACTCCCATGCGAGCGCCGGCGGGTTCGGGGGCGGCGGCGCCAACGGCGCGCCCGCCGAGCCTGTCCGCCGCAAGTCGCCCAAGGTCGGGCGCAACGACCCTTGCCCATGCGGAAGCGGAAAGAAGTACAAGCACTGCCACGGCCGGTGAGCCCCCTCGCGGCCTTGGCGGGGGCGGCGCTGCTGGCGGCGCTCCTGCTCCCCGGGTGCGCGCGGGAGAGTGCCGCGCCCGCCCCGGCTCCCGCGGCCCCCGGCCCGGCCGCGGCCCCCCCGAGCGAGTTCGCCGTGGCCGGGGTGGACTTTGGTGGCGTCGGGAAGGACGAAGATGCGCCTCTCCAAAGAGAGCACGAGCTGGCGAA
>JBBTDR010000640.1:0-1714 GCA_038042665.1 Nitrospinota bacterium | reverse complement strand
CGACACGGGTGGCTTCCCGATCGGCGGGGTGCCCGTCCAGGTGTTCGCCTCCCCGCGCGCCCTCCCGCCGGACCCCCGCCTGGACCGGGCGGGCCTCACCCCCCTGGCCGACACCACCACCGCCTCGGACGGCACCTACCGGCTCTCCTTCTCCCTCCGGGCGGGCCCCCTGCGCTACTACCTGAGCTTCTACGCCCCGGACCGCTTCGACGACGTCCAGTACCTCCGGCCCGAGCGGATCGACATGACCGGCAGGGTGCAGCCCGGCGGGCACTGGGTGTTCGACCTGGCGATCCCCTTCCACGGCGCCTGGCCGCAGGTGCAGGAGGTGCTCAAGAGCCACCCCGGCGGCTCGGCCAAGGCCCGCGTCATCCGCCAGAACGGCATCGCCGAGGAGGTGCGCATCCAGCAGAGCATCCCCCCCGTCGAGGAGTGGTGGTACTATTCCCGTGGCAAGAAGTACTCCTTCCGCCAGGACCAGCTCATCGAGGAGACGGGCTTCGCCCCCGTCCTGAAATAGGCTGCGCACCTTCTTCCCTGGAGGGCGGCGCCATGAAGTTCGGCCTCATGCTCCGCGGCCAGTTCCCCCTCGCGGACGACATGCACCTGCGCCTCCAGGAGATGCTGGCGCAGGTGCGCACCGCCCACCGGCTCGGCTACGACTCCATCACCAAGGGCCAGCACTACAGCGGCCACCCCTTCCAGGGCCCCCAGCAGCTCCCCTTCCTGGCCATGGCCGCGGCCGTGGCGCCGGGCATCCGGCTGAACGCGGGCATCGTCCTGCTCTCCCTCCACAAGCCCCTCGACCTGGCCGAGCAGCTCGCCACCATCGACGTGGCCTCGGGCGGGAAGCTCATCTTCGGGGTGGGGCTCGGCTACCGGGAGGTCGAGTTCCGCGCCTTCGGCACCACCCAGCGCGAGCGGGTGCCCCGCATGGTGGAGAACCTCGAGGCCATCCGGCGGCTCTGGGCGGAGGAGAAGGTGACGCTGAAGGGCTCCCACTTCGAGCTCATCGAGGCCTCCTGCCCGATCAAGCCCCTCCAGAAGCCCCATCCGCCCATCTGGATCGGGGCGAACACCGACCCCGGCGTCCGCCGGGCGGCCCGGCTGGGCGACTGCTGGTACATCAACCCCCACAACCGCCTCGACACCATCGAGCGCCAGATGGAGGTCTACCGGCGGGCGCTGGAGGAGGCTGGGAAACCCTTCCCGGCGGAGCTCCCCATGCGGCGCGAGGCCTTCGTGGCCCGCACCCGGGAGGAGGCGCTGCGCCTGTGCCGGCCCTACCTCGAGACCAAGTATCAGTCCTACCACGCGTGGGGTCAGGGCAAGGCCATGCCCAAGGAGGACAACAAGCTGGACCAGGAGTTCAGCGCGCTGCTCGAGGAGCGCTTCCTCATCGGCTCGCCTGAGGAGGTGGCCCAGCAGATCGTCCGCCTGAACCGGCGGATCGGGGTGAACCACCTCATCATGAGCATCCAATGGCCGGGGATGCCCCAGAGCCTGGCCCTCGAGACCATGCACCTCTTCGCCGAGGAGGTGTTCCCGCGGGTGCGGCGGAGCGTGCCCTGAACCCTTCGCTACGCTCAGGGCAAGGCCCGGAATGACAGGCAAGAGCGCCTGATCCCAAGGGTGTCATTCGGAGCGGTCGCAGGGAGCGAAGAATCGGCTTCTTGTTTTATGACAGAGCGAAAGCAGGTTCTTCGCGGAGCCT
>JBBTDR010000639.1:0-10908 GCA_038042665.1 Nitrospinota bacterium | reverse complement strand
GGGGCGCTCTCCGCCGCCACCCGGAAGGGCCCGTAGAAGGCGCTGGCGAACTTGGCCGAGTAGGCCATCACCGGGGTCTGCGGGAAGCCCGCCCGGTCGAGCGCCCGGCGGATGGCCCCGACGCGCCCATCCATCATGTCCGAGGGGGCGATCATGTCCGCCCCGGCCTGGGCGTGGCTCACCGCCGTCCGCTCCAGCAGGTCGAGGGTGGGGTCGTTCAGGACCCTCCCCTCCTCCACCACCCCGCAGTGGCCGTGGTCCATGTACTCGCACAGGCACACGTCCGTGACGACGCACAGCTCCGGCAGGGCGTCCTTCACCGCGCGGACGGCCTCCTGGATGATCCCCTTCTCGGCGTAGGCCTCGGAGGCCGCGTCGTCCTTGCGCCCGGGGATGCCGAAGAGGATGACGCCCGGGATGCGGAGCGCCGCCGCCTCGCGGCACTCCTCCACGAGCTTATCCACCGAGAGCTGGTGCTGACCCGGCATGGAGGAGATCTCCTGCTTCACCCCCCTCCCCTCGACCACGAACATGGGGTAGACGAGGTTGTCCACCGCGAGCCTCGTCTCGCGCACCATGCGGCGCAGGGTGGCGGTCTCGCGGGTGCGCCGGGTGCGGTGGAGGACGTCCTCCCTCACCTGGGCCAGCAAAGCGTTGCCCGGCTTCATCTCGATGCCTCCTCCGTCCAAGGGCCGCGGCGTCCAATGGCCGCGGCGTCCGAGGGCCGGCCCCCATTCTACCGCGATTCCAGTATTGCGTCCCGTAGTTTCAATGAACAAGCCCGTAGGGGCGCACGGCCGTGCGCCCCTACATTTTCCGGAAACGCGAAGGGCTCGGAATGACAACCCTCGCCGTGAGGCTTTATTTTGAAATCGATCCCCACGTCAGGACGCTAGCCCTCCCGGCCTCCCCGCGTGTAGAAGGCCGCGATGGCCTCGGCCAGCCCGGCGGTGGTGGAGGCACCGGCCTCCACCTCGGGGTCGAGGCCCAGCTCCCGGGCGGTGCCGGTGGTGACGGGGCCGATCGAGGCCACCCGGAAGCGGCCCCGGTGCTCCTTGAGGAAAGCGCTCCCCAGGGCCCGGGCGAAGCTGCGGACGGTGGAGGAGCTGGTGAAGGCCACCATGTCCACCCGCCCCGCCGCCAGCGCGCGCCGCAGGGCCTCGGAGGCGTCCCCGGGGGCGGGGACGGTGCGGTAGGCGTGGACCACCTCCACCTCCGCCCCCCTCTCCCGGAGGGTGTCGGGCAGGATCTCCCTCGCCTCGGCCGCCCGGGGGATGAGGACGCGTTTCCCCCTCATGCTCTCCCCGTCCAGCAGCTCCAGGATGCCCTCGGCCACGAATTTTCCGGGCACGGCGTCGGCCGGGCGCCCGAGGGCCTCCTCCACCGCCTTCGCGGTGGCGGGCCCGATGGCCATGATGCGGCAGGCGGCGGGCACGGCGCGGGCGGCCACGCCCAGGGCGGCGAGGCGCCCGGCGAAGAATTTCACCCCGTTCGCGCTCGTGAAGATGAGCCAGTGGTAGCTCTCCAGGCGGCCGATGGCGGCGTCGAGCGGGGCCCAGTCCCCGGGCGGGGCGATCTCGACCAGGGGGGCGGCGACGGCCTCGGCCCCCAGCTCCTCCAGCAAGGAGGCGAAGGCGCCCGCCTGCCCGGCCGGGCGGGTGATGACGATGCGCCGCCCCTCCAAGGGCCGCTTCCCCACCTTGGACACCTTAGGCACGGCTGATCTCTCTCAAGATATCGCCTCCGCCGGCGGCGAGGACCCGGCGGGCCACCTCCTCGCCGAGGGCGCAGGCGCGCCCGGGGTCGCCCTCCCCCTCGGCCTCGGCGATGCGCCCGCCGTCCAGGCTCGCCACCAGGGCGCGCAGGCGGAGCCGCCCCCCGCGAAGCTCGGCCAAGGCCGCCATCGGCACCTTGCAGCCGCCCTCCAGGAGGGCCATCACCCGCCGCTCGGCCTCCACGGCCTGGCGGGTGGGCGCGTGCTCCAGGGAGGCGAGCAGGGCGAGGGTGCGGGCGTCGCCCTCCCGCGCCTCGATCCCCAGCGCCCCCTGGGCGACGGCGGGGAGCATGACCTCGGGGGCGAGGACCTCGGTGGCCCGCTCCCCCCGCCCGAGGCGGTTCAGGCCCGCCGCGGCCAGGATGGCGGCGCTCACCTCGCCCTGGTCCACCTTGCGGAGGCGGGTGTCCACGTTGCCGCGCAGGTCCACGATTTCGAGGTCCTTGCGGTAGCGGAGGAGCTGGGCCCGGCGGCGCAGGCTGCTCGTCCCCACCCGGCTGCCGGGCGGAAGGCCCCGGATGGACTCCCCGCCGCGCGAGACGAGCACGTCCCAGGGCTCCTCCCGCTCGGGCACGGCGCCCAGGAGGAGCCCGGGCGGGAGCTCCCCGGGCAAGTCCTTCAAGCTGTGGACGGCGGCGTCGATGCGCCCATCGAGGAGGGCTTCCTCGATCTCCTTCACGAAGAGGCCCTTGCCCCCGACCTCGTGGAGGGGGGAATCGATCACTTCGTCCCCCCGGGTGCGGATGATGACCTCCTCGACCTGGAGGCCGGGATGCAGCTCCCGCAGGCGGGCGGCCATCAGGCGCGACTGGGCCAGCGCGAGCGCGCTCCCGCGCGTCCCGAGCCGGAGGAGGGGGCTCACGCCTCGTCGTCCGGGCCGGGCGGCGGGAGCTCCGCCGCGGCGGGGCCCAGGCCGAAGAGGCGCCGCACGAACGCGAGGGACTTCTCGTCCACCTGCCCAGAGGCCATCTCCCGCAGGTGGGCGAAGGGGTGGTGGAGGAGCTTGTTCACGATGGCGCGGGTCATGGCGTCCAGGGCCTGACGCTGCTTCGCGTCCAGGGCGGGGAGGCGGTTGAGGGTCTTGGAGAGCTCGCCCTCGCGGAAGGACTCGGCCTGGACGCGGATGGCGGCGAAGGCGCGGGAGAGCTCCTCGGCCTTGTGGCGGAGGAGGAAGGCGCGCAGCTCCTCCTCCACGATGAGGCGGGCCTGCTCGGCCTCCCGCTCGCGCCCCGTGAGGTTGGCGGAGACCACGCCCTGGAGGTCGTCGATGTCGTAGAGGTAGACATCCTCGAGCTCGTTGACCCGGGGGTCCACGTCGCGGGGGACGGCGATGTCGATGATGAACATGGGGCGGTCCCGGCGCAGCTCGAGGGCCGAGGCGACGCGCCCGCGGTCGAGGACGATGTGGGGGGCGCCCGTCGAGGCGATGACGATGTCGGCGGCGGCCAGCTCGGCGGTGAGGTTCTGGTAGTCCACCGCCCGGCCGCCGAGCGACTGGGCGAGCTCCTGGGCCCGGGAGAGGGTGCGGTTGGCGACCAGGATGGCGCGGGCGCCCTGGGCCGCGAGCTGGCGGGCGGCCAGCTCGGCCATCTCCCCCGCCCCGAGGAGGAGGACGGTGCGGCCCGCCATGCCGCCGAAGATCTTCTTAACCAGGTCGGCGGCCACCGAGCTGACCGACACCGGCGTCTCCCCGATGGCGGTGCGCTCGCGCACCTTCTTCGCCACCCGGAAGGCCCGGGAGAAGAGGCTGGTGAGGTTCTTGCCGGCGTGGCCGCTCTCCTGGGCGAGGCGGTAGGCCTCCTTCACCTGGCCCAGGATCTGGGGCTCGCCCACCACCATGGAGTCCAGGCTCGAGGCCACGCGGAAGAGGTGCCGCATGGCGTCCTCGTCGCGGAGGACGTAAAGGTGCTGTCGCAGGACGTCGGCGGCGATGCCGCGCGCCTCCGAGAGGAAGCTGCGGATGGCGTCCACGCCCTCCTCGAAGCTCCCGGCGCTGCTGTAGACCTCGACGCGGTTGCAGGTGGAGAGGATGAGCCGCTCCTCCAGGCCGTTGTACTGGGCCAGACGGCCGAGCCCCTCGGGCACGGCCTCCGGAGCGAAGAAGAGCCGCTCGCGCACCTCCAGCGGGGTGCGGTGGTGGCTCACGCCGGCCAGGATGATCGGCATCCGGCAGCTCCCCCTCAGAGGTGGACGACGATGGCGAGCACCACGGCGACGAAGGCTCCCATCGAGAAGAAGGCCGAGCGCATGCCCTTCCAGCTGCGCGTCAGGCGGCACGCCAGCAGAAGGCCGTATCCCAGCCAGGTCAGGACCAGGGGCCAGGTCTTCACCGGGTCGAGGTGCCAGAAGGCCCCGTGCTTGGACTGCGCCCACATCGAGCCCAGGAGCAGGCTCGCCGTGAGGAAGGCGAAGCCGAAGTAGAGGATCTTGTGGTTGAGGTCGTCCAGCACATCGAGGGAGGGCAGCCGGTGGAGCCAGGCGCCCGGGCGGCGCGACTTCAGCTGCTGCGCCTGGACGACGTACATCAGGGCGGAGGCGAAGAGGAGGAAGAAAGTGCCCGCGCTCAACAGGGCGAGCAGGGCGTGGCTCCGGAGGAGGAAGCCCTCCACCTCCGCCGGGCCCGCGCCCCAGACGCCCAGATGGGCGGCGGAGTAACCCGCCAGGATGAAGGCCGCCGGAACGGCGAAGCCGCCCAGGGCCATCTCCCGGTAGCGGGCGTACACCAGGAGGTAGAGGAGCACCAGGAACCAGGCGGCCGCGCTCAGCCACACCCACAGGCCCCGCGACTGGCCCGACAGGCCGGTTTGGCCCAGCACCACCGTGTGGAGGATGAAGCCTGAGGCGAGCGAGCCGACCCCCGCCCAGGCGGGAAGCTTCCCCTCCCCGAGGAGGTTGTAGAGGTGGGCGATCACCGAGACGAGGTACAGAATGACGAAGACCGCGATCACGGGCAGCGTCCTTCCCTCTGCTTATGGGCGGCAGACCCCCGCCCCGCCAAGTTATACAATTTTCATTGTAAATCTTGTGGCACCGCCCCGCCACCGCCCGCCAGAGCATTCATACCCCCGTCGGGCTCCAGGTTCAAGAGAACCCGCGCGCCTCTTTCCCTGTTGATCTCGTTGGGGAAATCCCGCGCTGGATTTCCGGGCCCGCTATTCCTCTGGCACGCCGGGGGCGCCGCCCTTATACTGAGACCCACGCTCCGCCCGGCATGGGGGGTTCACCGCCGTTGATTCCGCTTCCCCGCATCCACCCCCCGCTCGTCAACGCGAGCGGGATCCTGAGCTATCCCGAGGTGTTCGCGGCCTTCGAGAGCGCCGGGGCCTGCCTGGGCGGCTACGTGACCAAGTCCGTCGGGCCGGTGGAGAAGGCGGGGAACGACAACCCCGTGGTCGTCTACGGCGAGGAGGCGGACGGCGCCCCGGTCCTCAACTCCCTGGCCCTCCCCACCCAGAGCCCCGAGGACTGGGAGAAGGACCTCGCCTCCCTCCGTCTGCACCGCTCGCGCCTCATCGTCTCCATCTACGGCGGCACGCCCGAGGAGTTCGCCCAGGTGGCCGAGCGGCTGGCCCCCTTCGCCGACGCCATCGAGGTGAACCTCGGCTGCCCGAACAAGGTGCCCGGCGAGCGCACCATCATGGAGAGCGTGGGCCAGAGCCCCGCCATCTCGGGCGAGGTGACCCGGCTCGTGCGGGCGGCGTGCGCGAAACCCCTCATCGCCAAGCTCTCCCCCAACAGCGACTACCTGGCGGTGGCCGAGGCCTGCCTCCGGGCCGGGGCGGACGCCCTGGGCTGCGGCAACACCCTCGGCCCCGGCCTCGCCATCGACCTCGCGGCGCGCAAGCCCATCCTCGCGGGGACGACGGGGGGCATCAGCGGCCCCGCCCTCAAGCCGATCAACCTCCGGATGACCTACGAGGCCTATGCCCGCTTTCAATGCCCCATCGTCGCCTACGGGGGGATCGCCACCTGGCGGGACGCCATCGAGTACACCCTGGCGGGGGCCTGCGTGCTGGGGATCGGGACGGCCTTCCTGCGCAAGGGCACCCAGGAGTCGGCGGAGCTGACCCGGGCCATCTGGGAGGGCATGGTGGCCTATCTCGACGGGCTTCCCTTCGAGGAGCTGGTGGGCGCCTCCCACCGCCGCCCCGCCCCGGACCTGACCCATGCGTGAGACTGTCCGCGTCGCCGGGAACCGCCGGGAGAGCCCCTGGACCCATACCCTCTTCTTCGACCGCGAGATCGCCTGCGCGCCGGGGCAATTCATCATGGCCTGGCTGCCCGGCCTGGGTGAGAAGCCCTTCACCCTCTCCTACCCCAACGCCATCACCGTGAAGCGGGCGGGCCCCTTCACCGAGCGGCTCGCCGCCCTCGAGCCCGGCGAGAGCTTCGGCCTGCGGGGTCCCCTCGGGAAGGGCTACCCCTTCCTGCGGCGGCCGGCCCTCATCGGCGGCGGGGTGGGGATCGCCGAGCTGCGGCTCCTGGCCCTGGCCTCCGAGAAGCCCACCTTCGTCCTGGGGGGCCGCACGGCGGAGGAGATCCTCTTCCTCGACGAGTTCCAAAGGCTCGGCCCCGTCCACGTCGCCACCGAGGACGGCTCCCTGGGCGCCAAGGGGCTCGTCACCTCACTCCTGCCGGTCCACGCCAACGCTTACGCCCTCTGCGGACCCGAGCGGATGATGGCGGCCTGCCTGGACGTCCTGCCCCCGGAGCGGACCTATCTGGCGATTGAGCGTTACATGAAGTGCGCGGTCGGGCTCTGCGGCCAGTGCACCTGCTCGGGCTGGCGGGTGTGCGTGGATGGGCCCGTGTTCCTGGGCAGCCGGGTCCGGGAGATGGAGGATTTCGGAAGGCGGCGGAGGGCGAAAAGCGGGCGCTGGGAGACTCTCTGAGGACCCCGGCCTTTCATTTCTTCTGGGTGTATGATAACAATTCTCAATAAGCGTCTGGCCGCGAGGGAAACGCCCGATTCCTCTGGGTCCGGCGGCTGGGGCTTCGGATTTCCCTGGCAGAATCCTCCCTCCGGGGAGGTTGTGACACATCCAGGGGTCTGTGGCTGCGCAGGGGCCGTGGCTGCGCCCTCCCGCTCCCGCCGGGAGGGGAGCCCCGCGCGCCGAGGCCTCCACCGGCCGGACCCCGCGCGGGCCATGGCCCCGGCGCGGGAGAGGTGGCCATGATTTTCAAGAACCTCTTCGGAAAGCGCTCGGAGGAAGACATCCTCGGCTACTTGGGCGATGAGGAGTCCGGGTCTTCGGACATCTCGGATCCCGAGGTCCAAGCCATGAGGGTCCGGGCCCGGGGCTTCTCCGCCTTCAACAAGCGCAAGATCGCCACCATCCTCTCGAAGCTCCGCGACCTGGACCAGGACATCTTCCGCATGCTGCCCTTCCTCGTTCACCTGAACGTGGAGGGGCTGCCCGGCTACGTCGCCGAGGCCGGCCGCCAGCACGGGGGCATCGCGGACTGCCAGGTGGACCCGGACACCTTCCGCCTCCTCCAGCGCCACTTCCCCGACGCGAAGTTGAGCCCCCAGACCATCCGGCCACCCAAGGCCAAGGACCGGATCATCCACTCCCTCGCCTCCATGGGGAGCCTCGCCACCATCGCCCAGACGGCGAAGAGCGACTTCGACATCTGGGTCTGCGCCCACAAGAGCGAGTTCCCGCCGGAGGCCCTCGAGGCCCTCGCCTTCAAGCTCAAGGAGATCGAGGAGTGGGCCGAGAGGAAGAACCGCTTCGAGACCCACTTCTTCATCACCGACATCACCGAGGCCCGGAACAACCACTTCGGCGCCTCGGACTCCGAGAGCGCGGGCTCGGCCCTGGGGAAGCTCCTCAAGGAGGAGTTCTTCCGCACCCACACCGTCCTGGCGGGCTATCCGCCGCTGTGGACGATCATGCCCCCGCAGGTCACCGACGAGGATTACGGGCGCCTGCGCGAGCTCGCCAAGAAGGACTTCCAGATCGACGTCCGCCGGTTCATCGACCTCGGCCCAGCCCAGCGCGTCACGATGGAGGAAGCCTTCGGCGCCGCCCTCTGGCAGCTGAACAAGGCCCTCGGCAGCCCCTTCAAGTCCGCCATGAAGATGAGCCTGATCGAGGACTACATGGACCCCGAGTCCGACCCCATGCTGTTGTGCGACCGGCTCAAGCAGGCCATCAGCGAGGCCGCCGGCAAGCCCACCCGGCGGGGGGACGTGGACAGCCTCGGGGCCGACTGCCTGCTGGACGCCCACCCGAAGCGCTTCGAGCTGGACGGCTACCTCCTCATGTTCCAGCGCATCCTCGCCTACTACCGGAAGAAGGGGAAGGGAGATCTCGAGGAGATCCTGCGCAAGTGCTTCTACCTGAAGGCGGGGGACCGGATCGCCGGGATCAACGACCCGAACCGGTCCAAGTCCGCCAAGAAGGACATGCTCGCCATCCTGGTTGAGGGGTGGGGGTGGGAGAACGAGCAGATTCTTCATCTCAACCGCTTCAAGGAATGGTCCTTCGACCAGTGCGTCACCCTCGGCAAGCAGGTCAACGGCTTCATCATCGATTCCTACAAGCGGCTCTCCCAGTCGGGAGCCACCTCCCAGGTGCGCATCAATCCCACCGACCTCACCGTCCTGGGCCGCAAGCTGTTCACCTTCTACTCGAAGAAAGACAACAAGATCGACTTCCTCCCGCGCATCTTCGACGACAGCCTCCACCAGGAGCACCTGACCTTCAGCTATGTGGCGGGCGGGCCGGGCACCGAGCCCCTCTGGCGAGTCCACCGCGATCAGATCTCGCCCGCCGGGATGGCCGAGCCAGCCACCGCCGCCAAGGCCCTGCGTCAGACCCGGAACCTCGCCTCCCTGCTCGGCTGGCTGGTCATCAACGAGATCTGGGGCCGCAGCACCCACGTGAGCCTGGCCTCGAAGGATTCTCCGGTCACCGTGGCCGACCTGCAGGACCTCCTGGGGGGGATCCTGGACTTCTTCCCCCACATCAACGTGGGCCACCTCTCCAATCAGCAGCTGCTGAACGAAGCCAAGATGGAAAAGGTGTTCGCCGTGCTGAACCTCGCCGAGAACAAGCTGAGCGAGCGGGTCACCCGCCTCCACCTGCTCTACGAGACCACCTGGGGAGAAGTCTTCTGCGAGGCCCACAACCAGTCGGACATCACCTCCACCCTGTGCGCCTGCCTGCGGGTCATGCCGCGCGGCCGCAAGAGCCTCCAGCAAGCCTTCAAGGTGCTCGTCCCCTCCGGCAAGGCCGGAGTCTCGAACCGCGCCACCTACGTGGACTTCGAGGCGCTGGTGCACGAAGCGGCGGGGTTCTTCTACGGGACCCCGCTTCCGGAGCGCACCGTGCGGTCCTTCGTCTTCCAGGGCGAGCGCATGCTCTCGGTCGTCTCCTGGGGCGGCGGCGAGATCCGCTCCGAGTACTTCCCCGCCTTCGACGAGTTCTACCAGAAGCGCGAGACCGGCAAGTTCCAGCACAGCGAGATCCGGGTGGCCTCCTCCCCCACGAAGCTCCTCCCCCAGCAGCTCATGTCCGCCAACCTCAAGCCGAACACCCTCCAGGCGATCGTCTACGACGACGGGCTGAAGGCCCGCATCTACATCTCGGACGAGATGGGCGGGACGATGTTCATCCCCCTCAGCACGAAGTCCTGGATGCCCTACGTGGCCAAGCTGGCGGGCTTCATGGGGAGCGCCGCAAGGCGGCTCGCCGAGGAGCCCTCGCGGGCCGCGCTCAAGCTGCCCCCCCCCGGCGTCGGC
This sequence comes from Nitrospinota bacterium, assembly GCA_038042665.1. Lineage (GTDB taxonomy): Bacteria > UBA8248 > UBA8248 > UBA8248 > UBA8248 > 2-12-FULL-69-37. Next base: position 1,384 of record JBBTDR010000639.1, on the reverse strand, counting down.
GTCTGCTACGTGGGGCCCAAGGGGGCCAACCGCCCGGGCTACAAGGTGGAGGACGTGACCGAGGCGGTGCTGGCGGCGCAGAGCTCCACCCCGCCCGAGGTCCTGAGCGTCACCGAGGAGACCGACGGCGGCGGCAAGCAAGCCGTCGTCATCCGGGCCGGGGGCCGCACCTTCTCCAGCACCGACCACGGGGCCGACCTCTTCCGCGCCGTGGCCTCCCACATCTACGAGGCCCGGCAGCGGAATTCCAAGAACCCCATCTTCATCGCCGACTGCACCCTCCCCGGCTCCTTCCGGCAGAAATTCTGCCCCGAGGGGGCCAAGGGCACCCACTACCTGGCCTACCGCAAGCTCATCGAGGGCAAGCTGTACCAGGCTCTCCAGGCCCTCTGAGCCCTCCCGCCGCCGGTAGTGTCCTGATTTGGCCTATTCTTGTCATTCCGAGCGCAGCGAGGAATCCGCTTCTCGCCCTGAAAAAACAGATTCCTCGCTCGCGGAGCCTGTCCTGAGCGAAGCGAAGGGCTCTCTCGGAATGACAAGGTGAATCCGCCGCAAATTAAGACGCTACCCGGCCGCCGTTCTCCTTGACACCCGGCGGGGAGGGCTCCTACCCTTCAAAGCGAGGACGCTCCCGGGCCAGCCGTTGCGCTCTCCGCGCCCGGGCGGAAGGAGTTTTCCCTTGAACGAAGTCCAGCGCCGCCGCCAGGAAGGCCGCATCCTCGCCGAAAGGGTGAGCGCCATCCTGGCTGGCCGCATCCCCGGAGTCGAGCAAGACATCCGCTTCACCTACGCGGACGACAGCTTCCACCTCTGGTGGGGCGAGCGGGGGGACGAGGACACCTCCGTGCTCGTCACCTTCGACCAGCTCCGGGCCATGAACGACGAGGAGCTGCGCCTCCTCATCCGGCGGGCCACCGCCGGGCGCTGACCCCCCATCTTCCAGATACCGACCGCCCCTGGGCGAAAAGGCGCCCAAGCTCCGCTGGCGCCGCCCCCCCGCCTCCCCGGGCGCACCCCTGCGCCGCCTCCAAGAGCTGGCCCAGGAGGTGGCGGAGGCGCACCGCAAGATGGAGGGGGATCTCGCCAAGCTGCTTGAAGGCTTCCTGCCCGATGCCGCAGGGCCTCCCGCCGAAGGGGAAGCGCCTCCCGCCGTGGACCCCGCCACCTCAGGGTGACGGGACCCGCGGCAACCTCAGCGGCTCATTCGAGATGGGCGGACAAGTAACTGATTCTAAATCAACCAAAGCACGGCAAGGGTCACCGCTGCGGATCCGCGCGCCCAATCATTACATGCAACCTTACGATATATTCGCCAACTCCTTGTAGATACGGAAGATGGAGCTTCCGTCCTCCATCTCCCGGCCCTTGCTCCGCTGGGCCATGT
>JBBTDR010000638.1:0-3541 GCA_038042665.1 Nitrospinota bacterium | reverse complement strand
GAGGTGGTTCCGTTGAGGGCCGCGGCCGGGGGAGCAAGCGCGTGAGGGAAGGGTCTATCCCCAACATTTTTCAGATTCCCGAGCTGAGGAGCCGCATCCTCTTCACGCTGGGGACACTCGCGGTCTACCGCGTGGGCGCCCACATCCCCACCCCGGGCATCGACACCGTGGCGCTGGCCGCCTTCTTCCAGGAGCTCGCGCGCGGCGGCGGCACCATCATGCAGTTCTTCGACCTGTTCACCGGCGGGGCCCTGAGCCAGCTCACCATCTTCGCGCTGGGGATCATGCCCTACATCAGCGCCTCCATCATCCTGGAGCTGCTGACGGTGGTCATCCCCCACCTCGAGCGGCTCAAGAAGGAGGGCGAGGCCGGGCGCAAGAAGATCAGCCAGTACACCCGCTACGGCACCGTGGTGCTCTCCACCGTCCAGGGCTTCGGGATCGCGATCGGCATCGAGCAGATGACGGCTCCGACCGGCGCGCTGGTGGTGGCCACCCCAGGCTGGGGCTTCCGCCTGATGACGGTCCTCACCCTGGTGGCCGGCACCGCCTTCATCATGTGGCTGGGCGAGCAGATCACCGAGCGGGGCATCGGCAACGGCATGTCGCTGCTCATCTTCGCGGGCATCGTCTCGGGCCTGCCGAGCGCGGTGGTGAACTCCTTCCGGCTCATGTCCACCGGCGACATCCAGCCCTTCGTCATGGTCCTCCTCGTCGCCGGGATGATCGGGGTGGTGGGCCTGGTGGTGTGGTTCGAGGCGGGCCAGCGGCGCATCCGGGTGCAGTACGCCAAGCGCATCGTGGGCCGCCGGGTGGCGGGGGGCCAGGAGACCCACCTCCCCCTGAAGGTGAACACCTCGGGCGTCATCCCGCCGATCTTCGCGAGCTCCCTCATCCTGTTTCCGGCCACCATCGCCCAGTTCTCGGGGGTGCCCTGGCTGAAGGACCTCAGCGATTCCCTCTCGCGCGGCGGGGCCCTGTACATCACCCTGACGGTGGGGCTGATTTTCTTTTTCGCGTATTTCTACACCTCCGTAATCTTCAACCCGATGGACGTGGCCGAGAACCTGAGGAAGTACGGCGGCTTCATCCCGGGCCGCCGGCCGGGGCGCCCGACGGCGGACTACATCGACCGGGTGCTGAGCCGCCTCACCTTCCTTGGGGCGATCTACCTGAGCGCCATCGTCATCCTGCCCACCTATCTGATCCAGTGGTTCAACGTCCCCTTCTTCTTCGGGGGGACGGCCCTGCTCATTGTGGTGGGGGTCGCGGTGGACACCCAGCGCCAGATCGAGAGCCACCTGGTCATGCGCAATTACGAGGGCTTCCTCCGGAGAGGCCGGGTGCGCGGGAGAACGGGGTGAGCCTGAAAGTCGTTTTGCTGGGCGCTCCCGGATCGGGGAAGGGCACCCAGGGAGCCTTGCTGAGCAAGCATTACAAGATCCCCACCATCTCCACCGGCGACATGCTCCGGCAGGCGGTGGCCGCGGGGACGAAGCTGGGAAAGCAGGTTCAGGGCATCCTCGCCGAGGGGCAGTTGGTGCCTGATAATTTGATGGTGTCCCTCATCCAGGAGCGGGTCAGCCACGAGGATTGCAGCGGGGGTTTCATCCTCGACGGCTTCCCCCGGACGGTCGACCAGGCCCGGGCCCTGGAGACGGTGATGGAGGGGGGGCTGGACCTGGTGGTGTATCTGAAGGTGTCGCGGGAGTTTGTGATCAACCGGCTGGCGGGGCGCCTGACGTGCCGCAAGTGCGGGGCGGTCTTTCAGAGGATGGAGGCCTCCCTCTGCCCGGTCTGCTCGGGGGACCTCTACCAGCGCGACGACGATCAGCGCTCCACGGTGGAGCACCGGATGAGGGTGTACGAGGAGCACACGGTCCCCCTCGTCGACTACTACGAGTCGAGGGGGAAGCTCCTCGAGTTCGATGGGACGGGCTCGGTCGAGGAAGTGGCGAAGCGGATCGAGTCGGGGATCGCCCGGGTGCTGGCCTGACATGGCCATCCATCTCCGCTCCCCCGAGGAGGTGGAAAAGCTGCGGGCGAGTAACCGCGTGGTGGCGCTGGTGATGCGGGAGCTGCGAAAGGCCGTGCAGGCCGGCGTCACCACCCTGGAGCTGGACGCCCTGGCCGAGCGGCTGGTGGCGGAGATGGGCGCCAAGCCGGCGTTCAAGGGCTACCGGGGCTACAAGCACACCATCTGCGCCTCGGTGAACGAGCAGGTGGTGCACGGAGTGCCGTCCAAGCGGAAGCTGGAGGAGGGAGACATCATCAGCATCGACATCGGGGCCAGGCTGGATGGCTTCTACGGCGACCATGCGGCCACCATCCCGGTGGGCGGGGTGAGCGCCGAGGCCCGGCGCCTCATCTGCTGCTGCGAGGAGGCGCTGGCCAAGGGGATCGAGAAGGCCCGCTCGGGCAACTGGCTCTTCGACATCTCCCACGCCATCCAGTCCCATGCCGAAGGGGCGGGCTTCTCGGTGGTGCGGGCCTACGTGGGCCACGGCATCGGGGCGAACCTCCACGAGGAGCCCCAGGTGCCTAACTTCGGCGAGCCGGGCACGGGCCCCGAACTCAAGCCGGGGATGGTGCTGGCCATCGAGCCGATGCTGAACGCGGGGGTGGCGGACGTGAAGGTGCTGAACGACGAGTGGACGGTGGTGACCGCCGACTTGAAGCTCTCGGCGCACTTCGAGCACTCGGTGGCCATCGCCGCGGACGGGCCGGACGTCCTGAGCCTGGTGCCATGAGGAGGCCAGGCCGCTCCTCCGGAGGCTCCAGGAAGGCCCGCGCGCCGCGCGAGCGCGCGGAGCGGCCGCAGAAAGAGGACGTGATCGAGATCGATGGCGTCGTCGCCGAGACACTGCCGAACGCGATGTTCCGCGTCCAGATCGAGGGAGGCCACAAGGTCTTGGCGCACATCTCGGGCAAGATGCGGATGAACTTCATCCGCATCCTGCCAGGCGACACGGTGAAGGTGGAGCTCTCGCCCTACGACCTGACGCGGGGGCGCATCACCAGCCGTTACAAGTAGCCGGGGACGGAAGACATGAAGGTGCGCAGCTCGGTGAAGCCCATTTGCGACAAGTGCAAGGTGATCCGCCGGAAGGGTGTCGTCCGGGTCCTTTGCCCGAACCCGAAGCACAAGCAGCGCCAGGGCTGACCGGGCGCCGCTGGGAGGAGAAGACCCGTGGCACGCATCGCCGGTGTGGACATCCCGAACGACAAGAACATCGAGATCGCCCTCACCTACATCTTCGGCATCGGGCGCTCGGCCGCGCTCAAGATCGCCGAGGGCGCCAAGATCGCCATCCACACCAAGGTGAAGGACTTGACCGAGCAGCAGGTGCAGGCCCTGCGCGAGATCGTCGAGCGGCAGCACGCCGTCGAAGGCGACCTGCGCAGCCGGGTGTCGATGAACATCAAGCGCCTCATGGACATCGGGTGCTACCGCGGCCTGCGGCACCGGCGGGGGCTCCCCGTCAGGGGCCAACGCACGCACACCAACGCGCGCACCCGCAAGGGGCCGCGCAAGACCATG
>JBBTDR010000637.1:0-4736 GCA_038042665.1 Nitrospinota bacterium | reverse complement strand
AGGCGGCCTAACGCCTCGACGTCCGCCATCAGCGCGCCGCCGGCCTTGCCCAAGCTCATGAAGACTTCGAACGGCTGCGAACGATCGTCTTCGGTGATCGTGACGTAGAGCGTGCCGAGCGGGGTCTCGAAGGCCTTCTCGGTCAGGGTGTAGAAACCCTGGGTGGGGGCGTGCACCGTGCCCAGCACGACGAAGAGGTCGGCGTCCGAGCGCTCGGCCAGCGCCCGGTAGCTCCAGGCGAAGGTGGGCCCGCCCCGGTGGAAGTCGATGTGGGGGGCCACCAGCCCCCGCAAGGGAGCGCCGTTCGCGCCGTTCATACGCGGGAGGCCCGGCCCCTCGGAATCGGTGAAGAAGCCGTCCAGCCTCGCGCGGAGCGCCGCCGGGTCGGCCTCGTAGCTCCGGCCCGCGAGGAAGCTCGGCCGCACGGGCGAGGCCAGGAACTCCCGCTCGAGCGAGCGCCGCCAGGCCTCGAAGCCCTCCCCGTCGAGGAAGTGCGCTTCCTCGAGCTGGGCGGCGATCAGGCGCAGGTTCTCCTCGGGGAGGTCCAGGCCGTGCGCGGCCAGGCACTCCTCGCGGACCATGGCGAGGGTGTGGCGCCCGTCGAGGCGCTGGAGGACGGTGACCAGGGGGAGCGGCACCACGAGCACCGCCTCGCTCAGGTGGAGGGGGTCGCGCAGAATGATCGCCCGGCGCCCCTGCTGCTCGCCGGGGACGGCCTCCAGGGGGCGCAGGCGGGGGCGGTCCACGGGGGGGCTCAAAACTCCAGCCCCAGGGCCTCGAACACCGCCGTCATGGCGGGCACGCTGCCCGGCTGGAAGCGGGTGTCGGCGTGGAGGATGCTCCCCCCCTCCCCGACCACGAACACGGCCCGGCGGTGGCGCCTGGACTCAGGATCGTCCACGCCGTAGGACTTGCCCACGGCCAGGTCCGCGTCGCTCGCCAGGGGGAAGGGGAAGCCCCCCGCCCGCTCGGCGAAGGCGCGGTGGCTCTCCAGGCTGTCCCGGCTGATGCCGACGACCCGCGCCCCGAGCTCCTGGATGAGCTCGTACTCGGCCCTGAAACCCTCGAGCTCGGAGGCGCAGGTGGGGGTGCCGTCCTCGGCGTAGAAGGCGAGCACCACCTTTTCCCCCGCCGTCCACTCCCCCAGGCGCACCTCCCCCCCAGTGCTCGGGAGGCGGAAGTCCGGGGCCGGGTCGCCGGGGCGGAGGGAGGCTTCGCCGCTCAAGGGGCCTTCTCCTTGGCTGGGGGTCTTCAGCGGAAGACAGTGGAATTGTAGCGGGAAGCCCCGCCCCGGGCCAGCCCGAGGGGCGATCAGCCCCCGGGCTCCTCCCGGCCGAAGAAGGGCGCGGCCAGGGCCGCCGCGAGCGCCAGGGCGGCCATGGCGCAGAGCGCGGGGCCGAAGCCCCCGGCCCAGTCCTTGAGCGCCCCCGCCGCCCAGGGGCCCACGAACCCCCCGGTGTAGCCCAGCCCGATGATGAAGCCCCCCGCCCGCCCCGCCTGCTCCCTCGGCCGGAAGCGCGCCGGGAAAGCCAGGCAGAAGAGGAACCAGAAGTTGACCGCGAGGCCCACCAGCGCCACCCCCGCGGCGGCGAGCCAGGCTCCCCCCCAGCCGATCGGGGCGATGGCCAGCGCGGTCAGCAAACTGGAGAGCGCCACCGCCCGCCGCTCCCCGCCCAGCCCGGCGGCGGCGGGATGGGCCGCGAACACCGCCGCCACCCCCAGCCAGGGGATGAGGGAGACGATCCCCGCCGCCTGGGAGGGCGTCCATCCCTTGCCCGCCAGGATGGCCGGGAACCAGCCCAGGCTCGTGAAGAAGATGACGTTGTTCACGAAGAGCGAGAGCGCCACCGCCCACACCGCCGGGGAGCGGTAGAGGGCGGAGCCGCCGCCCATCCCCTCCCCCTTCTCCCCGATCCGGGGCAGGCGCCCCGCGGCCGAGAGCCACCACCCCCCCGCCGCGAGCACGCCGAGCGCCCAGCCGAAGTAGGCGCCCCGCCAGCCTTCCGCGCCCGGCGGAAACGGCAGCCACCGCGCCAGGGGGGCCATGAAGAGGGAGAGCCCGATGGCGAGCCCGCCCCCGGCGATCACCGAGGCGGCGTAGAGGGAGGAGGCCAGGGGCTGGCGCGCGGGCGGCACACACGCGCTCACGATCTTGGGCAGGGCCGGGTAGATGAGCCCGGTGCCCATCCCGACGAGGGCGGTGCCCGCCGCCAGCCCCCAGAAGCCCCCCGCCCAGGCCCGGCCCCCTCCGCCCGCGAGGACCAGCGCCGCCCCCAGGCTCACCATCCGCCCCACCCCGAGGCGGTCCACCAGCGACCCCCCCATGAAGGCGGAGAGAGCGACCAGGGGAAAGGGCGCGGAGAGGAGGAAGCCCGCCTGGGCGTAGGTGAGGGCGAGGTCCCGGCGGATCGCCTCGGCGAGGCCGCTCGTCGAGACCATCGAGCCGAAGGCGGAGAGGGCGACGGCGCAGGCCGCGCCCAGCCCCCAGCCCCAGTGGAGGGGAGGGTGGCTCACACGGGCAGCCCCAGGAGCCGGGCGGCGTTCCCCCCCATCCACTTCTCCCGCACCGCGGGCTTGAGGGGCAGCGCCCGCGCCTCCTCGGCGATCTCCCGCATCCCGATGGGCATGAGGGGCCAGTCGGTGCCGAAGAGCACCTTGTCCTGGAGCACCGAGTTGCCGAAGCGCAGGAGCATCTCCCACCCTGAGCCCGGGGCCGCGAGGTACCTCCAGCGGTGGCCCGAGGGGTCGATGTAGAGGTTCGGGTGGCGCCAGGCGGCGGCCACCAGGTCCGGCACCCAGGGCCAGCCGCCGTGCCCGGCGATCACCTTGAGCTCCGGCATCGCCCCGCAGAGCCGGTCGAGGGCCAGGGGATGGCCCAGCTCCATCGGGTGCGATGGGGACCAGTTCACCGAGGTGTGGATCCACACCGGCACGGCCAGCTCGGCGCACTTCTGGAAGATGGGCCGGCAGGCGGGGGCGTCCGCCGGCAGGCCGTGGAGGAAGGGCACGAGGAGCGCCCCGTGCAGCCCCAGCTCCTTCACCCCGCGCTCGAGCGTCCGGGCCGCGTCCGCCTTGTGGGGATCGAGGCCCACGAAGGCCATGATGCGCCCGGGATGCGCCGCCACCGCCTGGGCGAGCACCCGGGGGTCGAGGGGCGGGGCGCCCGTGGTGGTCTCCTGATCGATGCTGAAGACCACGGCGCGGCCGTAGCCCGCCTCGTCCAGCATGGCGACGAACTGGCCCGCCGTCCGTCCCCGCGCGGCGGCCACCTCCTCCACGAAGGCGCGCGCCTCCCTCTCCCCGCCCAGCGCCCGGCGGCGGAACTCCTCCTCCGGAACCCCGCAGAAGGCCGAGAGCCCCTTGGCGAACATCCGGAAGTAGCCCGGGATGGCGGCCCAGCCCAGCAGCCGGGCGCGGTAGCTTGCCTCCACCGGGAGGAAGCTGCACACGTCCACGATCACCGGGAGGCCTCCCGCCCCGCCGCGCCGTCTTTCGTCTGAGCCGCCTGGGCCGCGCGCTGGGCGGCGGCGGCCTCGAGCCCCGCGCGCACCCCGCCCAGGGCCAGCGCCACCAGCAGCAGGAGGGCGGCCGCCGTCACGCCCGCGCGGGGGGCGTTCCCCTGCCGGCGCAGGGCGCTCACCGCGACTTCCAGCAAGAAGATCACCCCCGCCGCCAGGGCCGCGACCGCGGCCATCAGCGGGCGTCCGCCGCCATAGAAGGACAGCTGGATCCACCCCGGCCCCTTGTCGATCACCCAGCCCGCCGCCAGGGCGGTCTGGAGCACCGCCGCCGCGAGGAGGCATCCCGCCCCCAGCCGGATGAACCGGGCGCCCGAGCTCAGGGGCACGGCGCTCTCCCACCGGAAGGCCCGGCGGCCCGCGAGCATCACCGCCACCCCGCCCGCCGCCCCCGCGCTCAGGGCGTGGTGCACCGCGAAGAGCACCGCCCCCCGCAGCCCGAAGGCCGCCCAGGGGCTCTCCGGGAGGAGGGGCCAGACCGAGGGGTTCTCGATCGCCGCCGCGCCCGCCCCCCACGCCGCGGCGAGAAAGAGGGCGAGCCCGCCCGCGGCGGCCGCGCAGGCGGCGCGCAGACCGGGCCGGCGGGCCAGCCACCCGGCCTCCGACTGGACGAGGAGGACGAGGCCCGCGTAGCCCGCCCCCCCCAGCCAGGCCCAGAACCACACCGGGGCCATCCAGATCAGGGGAGGAAGCAGCGCCTCGGGGTGCCGCGCCAGGTTCAGCGCCAGCAGCCCCGCGGCCGAGGCCGCGATCCCGATCAGGTTGCAGACCGCCGCCCCGGCGAGGATGCGGCCCGTCTCCCGGTCCTCGGGCCTTCCCCGCCGCGCCCCCCAGAACTCCAGGTGGGCCGCCGCGAAGGGCAGGGAGAGGCCCAGCCAGGCCGAGACGGAGAGCAGGACGCCGAGCAGGACCTCGGCCACCGCGCCCGCGTTCACCCCCACCATCAGCGCGGTCATGGCCCCGGCCCTCCCGGATTTCCGCCCCCGGCGGCCGGAGGCGCGCTCCCGGCGGGAGGGGTGGGGGGCGCCGGCGGGGATCCTCCGGCGCAGCCCGCGAGAGCCGAACCTCCCGACGCTCGGCCTCGGATCCACGGATCTCGTTTCCGTGCTGCGCCTCGCGTTCGCCCCTGCCCGGGCCCGCCGGACGGCTGCCCCTACCGGCCTTCCTCCTTCTCCTCGTCCTCGTTCCCTTCCTCGTCGTCCTCGTCCTCGGCCGTCG
>JBBTDR010000636.1:0-1836 GCA_038042665.1 Nitrospinota bacterium | reverse complement strand
CCGGCCTTCGCGGCCGCGGAGGATGAGTGCCTCTTCTCCGGCCGGGTCGCGGGGGAGGGCGGCTGGCGCCCCCTGGGCGCGGGCCTCGAGGTGCGGGACCTCGTCGTCCGCTTCGATGATGCGTCGGTGGCGCGCATGAGCGGGGTGCGGGTGGAAACGGGCCGGTACCGCGCCCGCCTGCACTGGAACTCCAAGTCGGCCCCGGCGGGGGAGAGCGCCGCGGACGTCGCCCGCCAGACCGGCGCGGCCGTCGTCACCAACGCGGGCTACTTCGACGAGAACGGAAGGCCGCTGGGCTTCTTCCTCACGGAGGGAAAGACCTACAACCGGCGGGTCCTTTTCCGGGGCAGGAACGAGGCGCTCCATCTGGGGGCGGTGTTCTCCGTCCTCGGAGGGACGGAGAAGATGAGCATCGCGGGCCGGGAGGAGTTCGACCCGGAGGGCAAGACAGAGGCGTTCCAGGCCGGGCCCTATCTCGTGAGGGAGGGGCGGCCCGTCCCGGGCATCGAGCGCTACCGCGAGTTCTGGCGGCTCGCGCGCCGCACCGTCCTGGGCTTCGAGGGGGACGGGCGCCTGATCGTCCTGGTGAGCGAGCCCGAGGGCCGGGGCCTCTCCTGGTGCGAGCTGCAGTTGGTCCTCTCCCGTCCGGCGGCCTCGGGCGGGCTCGGGATCGCCGAGGCGATGAACCTGGACGGGGGCTCGAGCTCCCAGCTCCTGGTGCAGGCGGCGGGCCAGCGGCTCGAGATGGCGGGCAGGCCGGTCCCGGCCTTCCTGATCTTGATCGGCCGGCAGGAGGGCCGGTGACGGGGGTGGAGACGAGGAGGCCCGTGCATGACCCGAGTGCGTGACATCATGACCAAGAAAGTCGTCACCATCAGCCTCGACGAGACGCTGGACCTCGTGGACGAGATCATGACGAGCGGGCACATCCGGCATATCCCCGTCACCAAGGGGGGGAGGGTGGTGGGCATCGTCAGCCAGCGCGATCTGCTCCGGGCGCGGCTCTCCTCCCTGGGGGACTATTCCAGCGGCGAGGATCGGCAGTTCCTCCAGGCGGTGGACGTGGCGAAGGTGATGACGAAGAACGTGCGGTGCGCCGACCCCAACGAGTCCGTGGTGCACGCCGCCAAGCGGATGATCGAGGCCAGGATCGGCTGCTTGCCCGTGGTGGACCCGGAGGGCGATCTGATCGGGCTGGTCACCGAGACCGACGTGATGCGCCATTTCGCCGAAACCGCCTCCGAGTGAGCGGGGAGGGAGAGATGCCAGCCCGTGACATGGAAGGGAAGGCCGCCGTGGTGTGCGCCTCGAGCCGGGGGCTGGGCCGCGCCTCGGCCCGGGCCATCGCCCTGCGGGGCGCCAAGGTGGCCATCTGCGCCCGCCGGGGGGGCGACGCCGCCGCGGCGGCCCGCGCCATCGCCGAGGAGGCGGGGGTCGAGACCTGGCCCTGCGCCGCCGACGTGTCCACCGCCGAGGGGGTGAGGGCCTTCATCCAGGGCGCGGGCGAGCGCTTCGGCGGGATCGACGTCCTGGTGTGCAACGCCGGGGGCCCGCCCGCGGGTGGCTTCGAGCAGTTCTCGGACGCCGACTGGGAGCGCGCCGTCCAGCTCACCCTGATGAGCGCCGTCCGCCAGGTGCGCGAAGCGCTGCCCTTCATGAAGGGGCGGGGCTACGGGCGCATCGTCTTCATCTGCTCGAGCTCGGCGCGCGAGATGCTCGACAGCATGGTGCTCTCGAACGTCCTGCGCCCGGCGGTGGTGGGGCTCTCCACGTCCCTCTCCCGCGCGCTGGCCTCCGAGAGGATCCTGGTGAACGGGGCGGCGCCGGGGACCATCC
>JBBTDR010000635.1:0-12110 GCA_038042665.1 Nitrospinota bacterium | reverse complement strand
AGGGGGACTACCGGGAGCACTTTGCGGTGCTCCACCGGCTGGCGGTGGAGAAGGGGATGGAGGCGGTGTTCGAGCATCCGGAGTTCCGCAGCCTGGTGCCCCCGCGGATGCTCGAGGAGGGGGGCGGCCAGGAGTACCGCCGGAGCTTCCTGCGCAACACGCCCCAGACCTACGCCGACACGGCCGAGGCGCTCTTCTCCATGCCGGATCTCTCGGCCCGGCTGAAGAACATCTCGGTGCCCACCTGGGTGTGCTACGGGGCGGACGACCCGGGCCCCATGGCCTACGCCGATGCCTACAAGAAGAACATCCCCGACTGCACGCCCTGCATCCTCCAGGGCTCGGGGCATTTCCCGGTATGGGACAACCCGGAGGGCCTCCTCCGGGAGATGTTCAAGTTCCTGGACGCCCACCCGGTGAAATGACGCAGGCAAAAATGCAGGGGCGTTCCATGGAACGCCCCTACGGGTGAACCTGCCGCCGTCCGCGCATTTGCAGGGGCGATCCTTGTGATCGCCCCTGGCCGACCGGACATCGGAGCGAACACGAGGTTCACCCCTACCCTCGCCCCTAGCTTGGGGCCAGCTGGCTGGGCTTGCGGTCGGGCCGCTGCATGAAGAACACGTCCTGGGTGCGGCAGTAGTGGTTCCCGGCGAGCCTCCCGACGGGCTGGAGCTTGACCGGGTCGATGTACTTGCCCCCCTCGGCCGTCACCTCCTCCCGCACGTGCCAGCGCAGCACCTCCCCGATGACGAGGTGGGTGGGGTGGGCGGGGTCCCCCAGGGTGAGCATGGTGTTGAGCCTGCACTCCATGGCGAGCCAGGCCTCGGCGATGCGGGGCGCCGGGACGAGGTCGGAGGGGACGGGGGTGAGGCCCGCCATCTCGAACTCGCTCACCCCGGCGGGGAAGTCGTCCGAGCAGATGTTCATCTGCTCCTCCAGGCCGTTCGTGACGGCGTGGACGACGAAGCCCTGGGTCTCGAGGATGTTCTGGGTGGTGTGCTTGTAGTCCTGCCCCCGGACCCCGACCGAGAGGGAGATCATCGGCGGGTAGTGACAGACGCAGGTGAAGAAGCTGAAGGGGGCGAGGTTGTGGTTCCCGGCCTTGCTGATGGTGCTCACCCAGGCGATGGGCCGGGGGACGATGGAGCCGACCATGAGGCGGTAGATCTGGCGCCTCTCGAGGCCGGCGGGGTTGATCACGCGGTAGTTGCTCATTCCGGACGCTCTCCCTTGGATGGCGCCCCGGCCGGATGCCGGGGCCGGCTAGAACTCTTCGCCGTACTCGTAGCGGAGCCCCCCGGGCTCGTCGGGGTCGGCCGGCTTCGCGATCCCCGCCGGACGCCCGCCGGGCGCGGCCTCCCCGCCGCCGCCCGGGGCCTCCTCCTCGAGCGACCAGCGCTCGTAGGCCCCCTCGGGGAGCTCGGCCACGTAGCGCGAGAGCCGCGAGAAGGCCCGCATCCGGACGGTGTCGCTCTCCGTCATGGGCTGGCAGAAGTAGAGCTCGTCCTTGGCCCGGGTGACGGCCACGTAGAAGAGCCGCCGCTCCTCCTCCTCCCCCTCCGGGTCGGCGAGGGCCCGGGGGTTGGGAAAGCGGCTGTCCGTCAGCCAGATGATGAGCACCACCCGCCACTCCAGCCCCTTGGCCTGGTGGACCGAGCTTAGCACAACGGCCTCCTCCGGCCCCTCCTCGCCCGGCCCCGCCGCCTCGGCGGCCACCGTGCCCATGAGGGCGAGCTCCGAGAGAAAGCGCTCGGCGGTGTCGTAGCCGGCGGCGAACTCGGCAAGCTGGCGGATGTCCTCCACCCGGGACGGGGCGTTGTCGAAGGCCGCCTCGGCGAAGGCCTCGTAGAAGCGGTCGAGGACGAGGGTGATCATCTCGGCCGGGGGCATCGCCCCCGCCTCGGGGGGGCGGTCGAGGCCCGCCATGTCGGCGATGAGGGCGCGGAAGCCCTCGAAGGCCGGCCGGGCCCCCTTGGGGACGATCCCGGTCCCCTGCTCCCAGAGGTGGCGGAGGGGGTCCTTGTGCACCCGGAGGTGGTCCCAGATGCGGCTGGCGGTGGCGGCCCCCACCCGGGGGAGGAGGCGCAGGGCCCGCTTCCAGGCCAGCTCGTCCGCCGGGGAGCTGACGAGGCGCAGGAAGGCGGTCACGTCCTTGATGTGGCGCTGCTCGAAGAAGCGCAGGCCGCTGCGGATCTCGAAGGGGATGCCCCGCCGGGTGAGCTCCATCTGGAGCTCCATCGAGTGGTGGTGGGCCCGGTAGAGGACGGCCATCTCGCTGAGGGGCGTGCCCTCGTCCTGGAGCTCGAGGATGCGCTGGGCCACGAAGTCCGCCTGCTGGAGCACGTCGCGGGTGGGGATGAGGGCCGGGAGGGCGCCTGGGCCCCGGGTGGTGCGCAGGCGCTTCTCGTACTGGCGCTTGTTGCGGGCGATGGAGGCGTTCGCGAGCGCGAGGATGGACTCGGTGCTGCGGTAGTTGGCCTCCAGGCGGAAGATGCGGGCGCCGGGGTGGCGCTCGGGGAAGGTGATGATGTTCTCGAAGTGGGCCCCCCGGAAGCTGTAGATGCTCTGGGCGTCGTCCCCCACGACGGTGAGGTTGCCGCGCGGCCCGGCGATGAGGTCCACGATCTCGGCCTGGACCTTGTTGGTGTCCTGGTACTCGTCCACGAGAGCGTAGCGGAAGCGATCCTGGAAGCGCCGGCGCACCTCCTCGTGGCTGGCCAGGAGCTGGCGGGTCAGGGTGAGGAGGTCGGAGAAGTCCACGGCGTTGATCTCGCGCTTGCGCTGGGCGAAGCGCTCGGCCACGCGCACGAGGTCCCCGATGCGGTCGGCCAGGTAGGGGGCCTTCTTCAGCACGGCGTCGGCCACCGGGCGGCCGGTGTCGGCGGCGAAGGCGAAGAGGGACTCAATCACGTTCCCCTTGGGGAAGTGCTTCTCCTTGGGGTCGATCCCGGCGAGGCGGACGCACTCCTGGGCCAGGTCGGCGGCGTCCTCGCGGTCCAGGATGGTGAAGTTGGGGGGGTAGCCCAGGAGCTGGCCGTGGCCGCGGAGGATGAGGTTCCCGACGTGATGGAAGGTGCCCCCCCAGATCCGCCGGACGTCGCTCTGGATGAGGGTGGCGGCCCGGTGGAGCATCTCCCGGGCGGCCTTGTTGGTGAAGGTCACGAGGAGGATGGACTCGGGGGGCACCCCCTCCTCGATGAGCCGGGCGAGGCGGTAGGTGACGGTGCGGGTTTTCCCGCTCCCCGCGCCCGCAATCACCAGGATGGGGCCCTCCCCCGCCAGCACCACCTCAAGCTGCTGGGGGTTGAGCTCGGCGGCGTAGTCGATCCGGCCCGAGAGGGAGCGGGGGGGCCGCTTTAGGGTGTATTTCCTGGGTTCCGCGCCCGCCGCCATGGCCGCTCCTGCCATTGTCCGGGAGGTTCGTTGACACCCATCGGCCCCCGGGAATACACTTTCCTTGCACCCGCAGCCGGGAGGACGCGCCCATGCGCAGCTACCAGACCTTCCTCGATGGGATCGCCCTCGGGTTCTTCCTCGGCTTCCTCGCCTTCTACCTGCTCTACCGCTTCAAGAACGCCCGCCCCAAGAAGCCCAAGAGCGAGATCGACCGCCTCGTGGACGACATCCACCGCTACTACCGGCGCGTCTCGGAAGGCAAGCGGGAAGACCTCGAATAGGCCCGCCCCCCGCCGCGCATCCCCGCCGCGCGGGAACCGCCCTCAGAGGTAGGGACTGCCCTCGGAGTCCGGGACCCCGCTCAGGTGGGCGAGCGAGTTCATGATGACGACGTTCCAGCCGCGCGCGGGCGAGTGCTCGACGAGGTTGAGGGCGGCGTTGAACTGGCGGATCCGCCGGAAGGCGTTGAGGTCGATCCCCAGGACCCTGCACAGCACCGCCGAGATGGCCAGGTTGTGGCTGACGGCGGCGATGGTCTCGCGGGGATGGGCGCTCCGCAGGTCCTCGACCGCCGCCCAGGCCCTCTCCTGAAGCTCGGCGAGGGTCTCCCCTCCCGGCATGCGGAGCCCGGCGGGGCGGCTCCGCCACTCTTCCATGAAGCCATTGTACTGGGCCTCGACCTGATCGATCCGCAGCCCTTCCAGCTTGCCTTGGTCCAGCTCGGACAAGCGCGGCTCCAGGCGCACGCCGAGCCCCAGTTCCCCGGCCAGGACCTCGGCCGTCTGGCGGGCGCGGCGCAGGGGGCTGGAGTAGAAGGCGGCGATGGACCTCCCCCGCAGCGGCCCGGCGAGGGCCCGCGCCTGGGCGAGGCCGGTCGCGTTCAGGGCGGTGTCCGAGACCCCTTGGATGCGGCGCTGGGCGTTCCAGTCCGTCTCGCCGTGGCGCAAAAGGTAGAGGAGCAACGCAAGAACTCCGGGCCCGGAGGCGGGCCGGGGCGGGAGGGGATTAGTTCTCGAACTTCTTGAAATCGTCGGGCCTGAGGTTCTCAAGCCAGCGCTTCACGTCCTCGGGGTCTTCCTGGATGCGTTCCTCGGCCCCCTCCTTTTCCTTCCTCGCCGGCTTCGGGGACTCCCCCCCCGTCTCCTGGGCCTCGGCCGCCTCGTTGAACTCGATGCTTTTGGCCTCCTCCAGGACCTTCTCCACCACGAAGATGGGGGCCTTGGTCCTGAGGGCGATGGCGATGGCGTCCGAGGGCCGGGAGTCGATGACGACCTCCGAGCCGTTCAGGGTGAGGTGGATCTCGGCGAAGAAGGTGTTGTCCTTCAGATCGTTCACCACGATCCGGTTCACCCTCCCCTTGACGCCGCTGATGATGTTCTTGATGAGGTCGTGGGTCATCGGCCGCGGGGTCTGGAAACTCTCGATCTCGCGGGCGATGGCGTGGGCCTCGAAGATGCCCACCCAGATCGGGAGGGCGCGCTCGCCCTCCGTCTCCCGGAGAATGACGATCGGCACGTTGGTCAGAGGGTCGAGGGTGAGACCTTTGACCTTCATCTCGATCATGGGGCCGAATCCTCCATTCGCGCGGCATCGGGCGGCCAGATACCACCCAGGGCGTGAAGCCCGCCCCGCAGGATTTTCACCTTCGCCAGATCGCCGGGCCGGGGCGGGTGGCCCTCCGCGACGCATTGTACCCTGTGATTGCCCCGGCTGCGACCCGTGAAACCGGGGGGCCCGGCCTCCCCTTCCCCGCCGGCGGCCGGGCAGCCCTGGCAGCCCCCCCCTTGCCAGGGCCCTTCCACCATAACTTCAAGCACTTGGCCCTCGAGCGCCCGGCGGAACTCTCCGGTGATCTGCCGCTGGAGGCGGAGGGCCTCCTCGAAGCGCTCGGCCTGGGCCTCCTCCGGCACCCGATCCGCCAGGGCGGAGGCCGGGGTGCCGGGCCGGGGCGAGTATTTAAACATAAAAATGCTGTCGAAGCGCGCCTCGCGGAGCACCCGCAGGGTGCCCTCGAAGTCCCGCTCCGTCTCTCCGGGAAAGCCGACGATGATGTCCGAGGTGAGCGCCCCGCCGGGCACGTGCCGCCGGAAAAGCTCCGCCTTCGCGAGGTACTCCTCCACGGTGTAGCCCCGGTCCATGCGGTGGAGCACCTCGTCCGAGCCCGCCTGGACGGGCAGGTGGAGGTGCTCGCACACCTTGGCGCACTCCCCCATGGCGCTCACCATGTCGAGGCCGCAGTCCTTGGGATGGGAGGTCATGAAGCGCACCCGCTGGAGGCCCTCCACCTGGTCCAGGCGGCGTAGGAGGCCGCCGAAGGTCAGCTCCCCGGAAGCCTTCCGCCCGTAGGAGTTCACGTTCTGCCCGAGGAGGGTGACTTCCCTGAAACCCTCGGCGACGGCCCGCTCCACCTCCTCGACGATGAGAAGGCTCGGCTTGCTCCACTCCGGGCCCCGGGTGTAGGGCACCACGCAGAAGGTGCAGAAATTGTCGCACCCCCGGGCGATGCTCACCCAGGCGCTGAGCTCCCCTTCGCGCTGGATGGGGGCCACCTCGGTGAAGTCGGGCTCGACGGGGGCCACGTCCACCACCCGGCCCTGGGCCATCCGGCCGAGGAGGCGGGGGAGTTCCGGGATGTTCTGGGTGCCGAAGATGAGGTCCACGGCGGGCTGGCGCCGGGCGATGCCCTCCCCCTCCCGGGTGGCGAAGCAGCCGCAGACGGCGATCTTGAGGGCGGGGTTGGATTTCTTGAGCTGGCTCAGGCGGCCGAGTTGGCTGTAGACCTTCTGCTCGGCCTTCTCGCGGATGGAGCAGGTATTGAGCAGGATGAGGTCCGCCCGGGCGAAATCCTCGGAGCGCTCGTAGCCCTCCTGCTCCAGGTAGCCGGTGATGGTCTCGGTGTCGTAGCGGTTCATCTGGCAGCCGTAGGTGAAGACCGAGAACTTCTGGCTCAACGGAGGGCTCCTCTACGGCGAAGGTGCAGTCCGAAATCCATATTGCGAAAGCCCACCAAACGTGTCAACTTCGGCTTGCCGCCCCAACCTCCTTGGTGCGAGACGTTTGAAGGATGGGAGGGATCGCCATTCACGCCGTCTGCATCCACGGGAGGCGGGCGAGGGCGGGCGGGGGGGACTTCCTCCTCGCGGCCCAGCTCCTCGGCCGGGCGGCGGAGCGGGCGGGCCTCCACGCCCAGGTCCGCACCCCCGGCTGGCCCAAGCCGCCGGGCGCGCCCGATCGCGCCGTGGCCCGGATCAGCCCAGCCCCCTTCAACGACCTGGACATACCCTGGCGCTACCACCTCGAGGTGGCCGCCGACCCGCTCCTGGCCGTCATCCCTCCCCTGGGGAACGCCCTGCTTCCCGGCGGGAGGCTCCTGGTGAACGCTCCCTCCCTCCCCCGCGTCCCCGCGGGCGGGCCCGCCGCGCGCAGTGCCGACCTTTCCGCCCTGGCCGATCGCCTGGGCGGGCTGCCCGGGGCCGCGCTCGCAGCGGGCGCCTGGGCCGTCCTGGGAGAGATCGGGCCCGGCCTGCCCTTCGATCTGGCTTTCGTGGAAGAGGCCGTCGCCGCCCACGACGGGGGCAGCCTGCCCCTCGCCCGGGCGGCTTTCCAACTCGTGAGGCAAGCGTGCGCCGCCGGCCGCCCCGAGACCGCATCCCCCGGGGGGGCGGCATGACGCTCACGCCTTGCCGGGGGCTGGCCGGCCTTCTCATCCTCCTTATCTTCCTTGCCGGGGCGGCGGTCGCCGGGCGCGCGGAGGCCGCCCGGGCCTACGAGGTGGGGCTCTGGGTCCCGGCCGAGGGCGCGAACGCCACCCTGGACGACGCGGGGAAGATCCGCGCCCTCGCCGAGCGGGCCCGCGCCTCGGGCGTGACCGATCTCTACGTCCAGGTCTACCGGGGCGGGAGGGCCTGGTACCCGACCCGGCTGGCGGACGATGCTCCCTCCCGCCGGGCGGGGCGGGACCCCCTGGCCCACATCATCGAGCTGGCCGGAGGCATCCGCGTCCACGCCTGGATCAACGCCTTCGCCCTCGCCCGCAACCGCGAGGCCCCCATCCTGAAGGAGCTCGGCGGGGAGGCCATCCTGCGCGACCTGCACGGCCGCTCCTTGCTGGACTACCCCCCCGATGGCAAACCCGCCTGGGCGCCGGGGTTCGGCCTGGGGACGCCGGGCATCTACCTGGACCCCGCCCACCCGGGGCCGCGGAAGCGGCTGGCCGAGATCGCCGCCGAGCTCGCCCGGCGCTACCCGGGGCTGGCGGGCGTCCACCTCGACTACATCCGCTACCCCTACGCGCTGCCCATCTCGCCGGGCTCGCGCTTCACGCCGCGCCTCGATTTCGGCTACGGGAAACCCTCGGTGGAGCGCTTCAGGGCCGAGACCGGGCGCGCTGCCCCCTTGGGCGCCGCCCCGCGCAGCGCCGCCGACCACCAGGCCTGGGACGACTGGCGCCGCCTCCAGGTGACCGAGACCGTCCAGGCGGTGGAGCGGGCCCTGCGCGCGGCGCGGCGGGAGGTCCTCCTCACGGCGGCGGTCCTGCCCTGGGCGGACCGGGCCTACCTCTCCGCCTTCCAGGATTGGCGCGGCTGGCTCCAGGCGGGGCTCCTGGACAAGGCGGTGCTGATGAACTACACGCGCGACGAGGCGCTCGCGGCCTACATCAGCCAGGGCGCGGCGGCGTGGCGGGGGCGCCCGGGCGCCCCGCGCCCGGGCCGGGTGGCGGTCGGCCTCGGGGCCCATCTCTTCGACGGGGGACCCGAGCCCCTTTGGCGGCAATGGGGCGTGGCCGTCCGCGCCGGGGCGGACGGGGTGGTGCTCTTCGCCTACGACACCATGCTCCGCCCGGAGGATTTCTGGAAGTTCCCGCTCCCCTGATCCCCGCAATTTTATTGACGATTCCGGTAATTGACCCCTTGCAAAGGACGAAATATCCGGCTAGACTCCGCCGTGGAAGTCAACCCCGCCCGCGGTTTCTCGTTTCCCGGACCTTGTCCGGGCCGCTCCGACCGTGCACACGTGGACTCGTTTTGCCGCCCAGGGCGCCGCTCCATGCGGGCCAGGAGATGGAGAGATGAATAAAGGGGATTTGGTCGTCGCCATTGCGAAGCAGACGGATCTGAGCAAGTCGGGGGCGGAGGCGGTGGTGAACGCCTTCGTCTCCACGGTCACGGGGGCGCTCAAGAAGGGCGAGAAGGTCACCCTGACGGGCTTCGGCACCTTCAGCGTGTCCCGGCGCGGGGCGCGGACGGCGCGGAATCCGCGGACGGGCGAGGCGATTCAGGTCAAGGCGTCCAAGGTGCCCCGGTTCAAGGCGGGCGCCCGCCTGAAGGGCGCCGTGAAGTAGAACCACCTCTGACGCACCAGCCGCACGCCTTGCGAGCGGGGGGCCTTTGGCTCCCCCGCTTCGTTTTTGGGGATGCCCTCGGTTTTTGAGGGGACGGCGTCCGGGTTTTGGGGGGATGTCTTCGGGCCCAGCCTATTGCGCCTCCGCGGCGAGGCTCCCCTCTCCGGCCCAGGCGCTCCGGTCGGCGAGCATGGCGACCGCCGCGCCGACGAAATCCCCATAATCCTCCACCCTCTCCGCCGCGGCCAGGATGAGCTCCCGCGCCTGGCCGATGTTCGCCTCGCTGTAGGGCTGGCGGAGCTTGCGGAGGATGATCTTGGTCCTCCCCTCCAGGTAGAGCGAATCCACGCCGTAGAGGGCGCCATAGAAGCGCGCCGGAGCGCCCTGGCTCCGCTCCACCTTGGCGGGGTCGCAGCCGTAGAGCAGGGCGAGGCCCTCGGCGTACTCCCGGCGCTGCTCCCCGCTCATCGCGGCGCGGGCGCCGCTGAGGATGAGGGCCACGCTCCGGTCGTCCGCGTAGATGCGGTAGTCCACCGCGATCTCGACGAGCACGTGCGCCAGGTAGTGGGCCTCCTCGGGGCCGAGCTCCGCCCCCAGCCTCCGCCCGAAATCCCGCACCAGGGGGATGAGATCGGCCCCCCGCCGGTAGGTGTACCCCCCCTTCTCGGCGGGGGTGAGGGAGGAGCCCGCCTTCGCGGGGGCGCCGTAGTGGCAGAAGTTGTCCACCACGATGTGGCACTTGACCCAGACGAGCTTGGGATAGCGCGCCAGGGCGCCGGGGGGCGGGGCGAAGACATGGGTCTCCCGCGCGCGGAACTCCCGGGAGAGGGGCAGGCTGTCGGGGGTGATGTTGTAGACGTAGAGATCCCGCTCACGGGCGGGGGGCGCCTCCCCGTGGCCAAGGAGGCGGCGCAGGATCAGGGTATGGCAGTTGGTCAGCAAGGCCGCGTCCTCATGGGTGCCTCCCTCACGGGGCGAGGCGGTACCTCCCCTCCCGCTCGAGCACCCTCCCCTCCTCGGCCAGCTTCTGCAACTGGGAGCGGACCATGTTGGCCGCCATGGCGAGGCGCCTCTCCTCGAGGTCGCGATAAATCTCCCCGGCGATGAGGGCGGGGGTATCGAGCCCCCGGGCGAGGTGCGCGAGGACCTGCTCCTCGCGCTGGGCCCGGTGCCGGAGGAGCGCCTGGATCCGCCCGGCGGGGTCGAGCACGGGGGCGCCGTGGCCCGGATAGATGACGCGGGGCGCGAGCGCCAGGAGGCGTTCCAGGGTGCGCTGGTAATCCGACAGGCGTCCGAAGGGAGGCTGGATGGAGGTCGTCGTGGGCAAAAGCACGTTGTCGCCCCCGAAGAGGATGCGCTCCTCCGCCCACCAGAAGGAGAGATGCCCCGGCGAATGGCCGGGGGTCAGGAGGGCCTCGAGCTCCATCGGCCCGAAGCGGAGCTTCGTCCCTTCCTCGATCGGCTCGAGCTCCAGGCCGGGCTGGCGTTCCCGCATCAAGGGGATCTCGATGGGGTGGGCCCAGGCCCGGGCGCCCGTGGCCGCGCACACTGCCGCCGCGCCACCCAGGTGGTCCCGGTGGAAGTGGGTCAGGATGAGCATGTCGGGCCCCCCGGGGGCGGCCCCGCGGAGCCAGCCCAGGAGGGTTTCGGCGGTCTCGGCGTAGGCGGAGTCCAGGAGCGCGAGGGGCTTCCCCCCGATCAGGATGACATTCACATGGTCCATGAACAGCCCCGGCGGGGCCGGGATGCGGAAGGGGCGGATCAAGTCGCCGCGCGCGGGATGGGATGGCAAAGGCGGGCTGTCCTAGGCGTTTTTCTTGGCGACGTACTGGGCGATGACGGAGCGGGGCTCCTCCCCGATGTCCAGGAACTGCAGGTTGACCATGAAACCCTTGCGGCCCCCCTCCTCGATCCAGGTGGCGCGGACGACGTGCCCGGCCAGGTCCTTCACCTGCCCGCCGCCGGGGATGGTGAAGTTGAGCTTGATGGAGCCGCCCGCATCGGCGGGGAAGCTCGTCTGGAGGAGGGCTCCGCCCGCGCTGATGTTCCGGATGATGCCCTGGCGGGTGCCGCTGACCCCTTCCTGGACGTAGATGGCGAAGAGCTCCACGTCCGCGCGCGAGGAGGTGCGCTTGACCTGGCCCGCCTCCCGCAAGGGAGGCTGGATGCTCTTGACGATGTAGACGGGTATTTCCTCGGACTTGCCCTTCACCTTCACGGGGCCCAGGGCCTCGCCCACCGCGTAGTCCTTGATCTTCTCCCAAGTGGTGGAGCTGACCGCCACCGTGTTGTGCTTCGCCGCGCTCTCCATCCGGTTGGCCAGGTTCACGGCGTCCCCGATGACGGTGTAGTCCATCCGCTGGGGGGAACCCAGGTTGCCCGCCACGACGGGGCCGGAGTTCACCCCCACCCGCATCTTGAAGGTGGGCTTGCCCTCGGATCGCCACTTCTCCATCAGGCCGTCGGCGGCGGCGATCATGTCGAGCCCCGCCTTGACGGCCCAGGCGGCGTGGTCGGGCTCGAAGACGGGGGCGCCGAAGACGGCCATGGTGGCATCCCCGATGAATTTGTCGAGAGAGCCGTAGTTCTTGAAGATCATCTCGGCCATGAGGGTGAAGTACTCGTTCAGGAGCCCGATCAGCTCCTCGGGCCGCAGGGCCTCGCTGAAGGGGGTGAAGCCCACCACGTCGGAGAAGAGCACCGAGCATTCCACCGTGGCCCCACCAAGGCCCAGATCGCCCTCCTGCTTGAGGATGTCCTCCACGATGGCCGGGGAGAGGTAGCGGGAGAGGCTCGACCGCTTGCGGGTCTCCTCCTCGATGTTCTCGTAGAGGCGGGCGTTCTCGAGGGCCCCCGCCGCCGCGCTGGCGAAGGACTGGGCCAGGCGCACCAGGTCCTGGGTGAAGCCGGGGGCCCCGGCCTGGTTGTCCACGTAGAGGGTGCCCATGTTGCGGTCCTTGTAGTTCACCGGCACGCAGAGGATGGCCCGGGCGTCCGAGCGCATGACGCTCGCGAAACCCGCCGTCCGGTTGTCGCCCTTGGAGTTGGCGGTGAAGAAGGGCGCCCCCTCCGCCGCCACCCGGCTGGCCACGCCGGTGCTGAAGGCCTTGGCCTCCCCCTCGGCGAGGTCTCCGCCCATCCCCCGGGCCACGCTCACCTCCAGCGCGCCCGTGCCCTCGTCCCTGAGCATGAGGAAGCCCCGCTTCGCGTTCAGGGTGGGGATGGCGTAGTCCATGATCCTCTCAAGGAGCTTGGCGAGCTCGTGCTCCTCGTTCAGGGCCTGGCTGACCTCCAGGAGGGTCTCCAGGTCCTTTCCGCCCCGCTTCAGGATGTTCTGCTGGCGCTTGGCCTCGACCAGGGCGTCCCCGAC
>JBBTDR010000634.1:0-5187 GCA_038042665.1 Nitrospinota bacterium | reverse complement strand
CGCTCGTCCTCCTGGCCGACCTCCTCAAGGGCCAGCTGGCCGTGGCCCTGGCCTACCTCCTGGCGGACTCCCCCTACGCCCTGGTGCTGGCCGGGCTGGGGGTGACGGCGGGCCAGCTCTGGCCCCTCTTCCACGGGGGGGCGGGAGGCCGGGGGCTGGCCCCCGCCGCGGGGGTGCTGCTCGCGGCTTCGCCCTGGACCCTCGCCATCTCGGCCACCCTCTTCGCCCTCCTGGCCTCGATCACGGGGCGGCTCGCCCACGCCGAGCTCTTCGCCATCGCCCTCATGCCGGGGGCCGCCGTGCTGGCGGGCCGGGGCGACGTGCCCCTCATGCTCCTGGCCTTCGGCCTGGCGGGGATGCTCGTCTGGGCCCGCTGGGGGCTGGTGGAGGTGTTTTTGGGGGTGCGGAAGGAAGAGGACGAGGGGAAAATGTAGGGCCACGGGATGCCCCGTCCCCGCGGCCCCATTATGGTCCCCTGGAGCGCATGGCTATTCTCGAGCTTGGGGCTTCCAGAGGGTGGTCCATGAAGCAGACGGCGGACACCTTCCTGGTCGCGCCTGAAACCGTTGCCGCATGGTCGGCCCCCGCCTCGGGGAAGAGGCCGCATGAGGGAAAATAGCCTCAACTTCGTGTCCAACAAACCGGGGGCGGTACACTCCTTTATAAAGCCTGTGCGCATTGAGCCGGTCTTGGGTCGTCTTGTTCAGCCGTAACGGGTTGAATGCGTACGTTTATCATACCCTCCGAGGACCGGCGGAAAAGGCTCTTCCGGGGGCCATGAATAAGATGGCAATTCAAGGTTGTAAGCCGATTGGGATGGCCTATAAAGATTCGCTGGGCCACCACAGGGGTTTCTGCGCATCGTCCGGTGGCTGGCGTAGCCACAGAGGGGCGATCGCCACGTTTGCGGCGGCGATTGCAGGGTTCTTCTATCTCATCTACGCCCCGTCGTGGGACGCAATCATCACGACGGCGGGGCGGCTGGACCGGTTGCTCCAAGCGTGGTTGGTGCCCCGTTGCACCACGATCTCGCCCGCCTTCAGCGGCACTTCCCGCATATCGAGCATGAGCGCGATCTCGCCTTCGAGGACGATGCAGAAATCGAGAGTGCGCGTCTTCTGCATGTAGGGATGAGGCGCTGAGGGCGAGTACGTGGAGGCGGCCGGCGACCCCATGGCGCGGAAGAACGCCTGGACCTCGGCGGCGCCGACTTTGCCCTTCCAGGTCTCATCCGGCGGGAAGGTGACAACCCTGCAGACGGATCCGCGCGCCGGAGGCTCGATGGCGTGCGGCAGATGCAGCGTCTCGAGAACGATCTTGGCCGGCAGGCTATCGGTGACCCAGAGACGCGCCGAGGCGAAGCCCGGGCGCGCCGGGTCGGTGCGCACGTCGGGCGCCGGCCCGTCGCTGACCAGGGTGGACCTGCCCGGCTCTTTGTCTATGGTCACGATCCTTCGCGCCGGTTTCACGCCTTCGGGCAGCTCCAGGCCGCCGGCGCGCATGACCGCATCGCGGCCTTGGGCCAATCCCACGGGCCCGTCCACGAAGCGCGCCGCGATCATGTCGAAGGCCATCTGGCAACCCAGCCGGGGACTGGACCACTGGTGCCATGCGCCCACCTGGACGACGATGTCGCCGGGCCGCATCACGAGCGTACGATCATCCAGAATCAGCTCCCGCTCGCCCGCCAGCATGATGCCGTAATCCACCGTCTCGGTCTTGTGCATCGCTGAGGAGTAGGCGTTGTTGCCGCCCCGATCCCACGTCCTCCTTGAGGGCAGGTCCTTCGGCGCATGCGCCGGCGCAGCTTCCGGATCCTTGGCGGGGTCGTAGTGGGCCGGACGCCCTCCCGACTGGATGACGCGCAGGTGTCCGCCGTTGGCCGAGCCCGGGAAATCGTAGGGCAAGTTCCCATCGTCGCGGTCCCCGGAGAGCGGGGCGGGGGTGTCGTACCAGACCCAAAGGTCGGTGTGGCCCCTGGTGCCCACCGGGGCGGGGTGGGCGTTGGGGGCCGGGCCATCCCAAACAACTCTCGACTTGCCGCGCGCATCGTCGCCCGTAACCACGCGCCGGATCGGTTTCAGCCCTGTCGCCATGGTCCCTTCCCCCGTCCTGTCCAAAGAGCCATCCGAATCCCATGTCCCGTGATCCGCTAGATTCTAATCCAAGAAGCATTTTCTGATAACTCCCGGTCCCGATTTTCAGGCCGGGTTCATTATTCGGATTGAATTCGCGTTGATTTCTCTGGTTTCTCTATTCCAAAGTAGGCTACCCTGGTCCGGAGATTTTATATGTTGGGGCCGTCCGGCGGTAATGCCTTGAATATTCACAATTGGTGGAGGAAAGTTCGCGGCCGACTGTGCCCACCGCCAACCAGTCTTCATCGATTTTCTCTGACGCGATTTTTCCCGAGGTTCTCCCGATTCCCCGCGGATTTCATCCCGTACCCCCGGTTTCTACAGGGCGGTTTCGGGGGCCGGTTTCAGCCCCGGGAGGCCACCCCCTCGGGCAGGGCCTCCAGGGAGCGCCGGTGGCGCCGCGCCGCCACCCCCAGGACCATCCGCTCGAAAGCCCGCTCGTTGAGGGGGTCCTCCTCCGAGAAGACCCGCCAGCTGGGAAGCACGGCCTCCTTCCCGTCCACCCCCCGCGCCCGGGGACGGCGGACCCTCACCCGCCCGCCCCCCATCACGAGCTCCCCCTGGGCGTGGCCCGGCCGCCAGGCCCTCCGCCCAGCCAGATGGCGGTAGCGCGGGCCACATGCTTCCTCGCGCTCGCCCTCCAGCCAGGCGCCCAGGACCTCCAGGCCCGCCCAGAGGGCGAAGCCGCGCAACTCCCGGCGCAGCAGCCCCCCCAGCCGAAGGGGCGCTTGGCGGGGGGGCTCTCTTCTGTCAGTCTTCTTCATCCGCGGCTCCTTCGGTTGACGGCCATTGGCTCCCCGATTCGGCAATCGGGGCCAAGGGCCCGCCCCGAGCTTGTCGAAGGGGAGCCGCCACTCCACCTTCAACAGACTACGGGACTACGCCCGGGGCGGAGGAATGCGGCGTTTCGAGGCCGCCTCATAGGCCGAGGCGATCTTGAGAAGGACATCTTCTTTTCCCGGTTCGGCCCGGAACACCAGGGAAAAGGGCAATCCGGGCTCCGGAATCGTGGTGGGCTTATCGGAGGGTACCGAGACGTAGCGCGTGCCGTCCTCGCTGAGCGCGAACACCGGATCGTAGACGGTCGTGACGTAGCCCGCCGGGATCAGCACTTCCGTCAGGCCGGCGTTGGGGCCGTAGTACGATTCGGGGCGTAGATTGCTCGTGATGTTGTATTGGGGCGCGCCGCCGATCAGGGCGGGCGGCCACGGCGTATGCAGGCGGACCAGAGCGTCGAGATGGTTTTCCAGGATCACCATCATGTCCACGCGGCGCAGCAGCTCGCGCAGCATGATGCGCTCGTTGACGCCCTGACGCCCGCCGAGGGGATTGCGCGGGTCGGCCACCTCTTCCCAATTCTTGAAGGCCGCGCGCTGATCGTCGCCCCAGAACTTCGAACGCGCGTTGAGCGTGGGAAAGTCGGCCAGCGTCTCGGTGAATCCCAGCGCCTTCCAGTCCGCCGCCCGTCGCGTCAGGTACTCCGGGATATGGAACCTGAACGTCATCGCCAGCTCCTGGTGCTGGACGGTGGCGACATCGAGGCTCGAGGGGGGCGGGATCCGGCCTTCCGCCATCTCGACGAGATAGTCGATCGGCTTCATGGTGCCCGCGCCGAAAATCTTTCCAGGCATGAACTCGGTCGGGATGATCGCCGCGGCGAACTCCTTGAAAACGGGCTCGCCGCCAGGCCCCAGCCTGAACAGCAGTTCGGGCATGAAGACGGGCACCAGCCTGGCGAGCGCGCGCCTGAAATCCGTCTTCATGGGCTCGATGTCGGGATCCGGCTCCCAGAGGGGGTCGGAAGATTCCACGAGCGTCGCGCCCAGCCTCTCGCCGAGGATCGTCTTGATCTCCTTCGCGGCCGCTGTGACGATCGGCTCTTCAGTCTTCGAGCCTCGCGGGTACACCATGGACTCCCGGATAATCCCGAGGCGCATGCCCTTAAGCGCCCCCGGCTCTCCGGACATCCTCGCGTGGCTTGCATAGGGCGTGCTCAGCACCGACGAACGCGGCACCGTCGTGAAAGGATCCCGCGGGTCGTAATAACCCTCGACGGTGTCCTTCAGGGCGTCGAGAATTTTCGCGCAGTCGGCGATCGTGCGGCAAAGGATGCCGCTCCGGTCGCAATAGATGTCGGCGCCGATGGCGCCGCCGTCGAAGCCAAGCATCGACTTGTGGGGGAGGATCAGCGCGACAGCATTGTGGTTGGCGGGACCGCGGCACGACGCCCGCGTTTCTTCGCCGAGGCTGGCCATCACCAGGTTGGCGCTGACCGACACGCCCGACCCCGAACTCGAACCCAGAGAGGCAGCGCGCGTTGTGTCATAAGGGTTGGAAGGGTTGCCGCCCCACGTGCTGCGCTGATAGCCCAGCGTTGAAGGGAGAACCTTCCCGGGTTCGTGGCGGCCGCCCGGATCGCCCGCCCGGCCGTTGTATTCCGTGTTGGCCGTCTTGGCGAAGATGATCGCGCCCTTTTTGCGCAGCTGTTCGATCAGGACGTGGTCGCGCGCGGGGAAATCGATGTCGTAGCGCGCGTCGCCGCCGCCCGTCGACCGCATGTCTTTCGTGTCGAACGGATCCTTGAACGAGAAGACGACGCCGTACATCGGCATCTTCTCAAGATCAGGATTGCGTCCGTAGGTCGCGTCGAGTTCGGCGGCGCGCTCGAGCGCGTCGGGAAAGCGGCGGAACATCTCGCACACGGGCGGCGCGCCGGAGGGCAGCGGGCCCTCGGACGGATGCCTGTCGAAATCGCCCCGGCAGGTGACCGACCGCTCGCCCCGTATGTTTAGGGTGGCGAGCGCATTCACCCGCCCGGCATTCGGTATGCCAACGATCATCCCGAACTGCTGCTGCACGCCGGGATCCGAGGCCGTCGCCTCCATGCGGCCGTATTCGAGGGGCGGCCCCTTGTACTTGCCGAGATCGGGCAGGATCGTGGAAGCCTTGACGGTCTGTGTCGGAAAGCGAAGCGGCGCTTTCGCGCGCACGGCGCCCCTCGCTTCCGGGATCGGAGCGCCGTCTTCCGTGACAAGCATGCTGGCGACCC
>JBBTDR010000633.1:0-3038 GCA_038042665.1 Nitrospinota bacterium | reverse complement strand
TCAGCGCACTCCAAATGCCTGAATCCACTGGCTTCAAATTCAAAAACTGGCTACTCCATCCAAAATGTCATCGCGCAGCCAATCTGAAACCGGCCTCATCATCGGCAAATTCCTGCCGCCCCACTCGGGCCACCTCCATCTCATCGAGCAGGCGCGCCGGCAGGTGAAGCGACTCACAATTCTCGCCTGCACTCTCAAGCGCGAATCAATTCCTGGCGAACTGCGCTTCCAATGGATGAAAGAACTTTGCCCCGATTCAACCGTCGAGCATCTCACCGACGAAAATCCTTCCGAGCCGCATGAGCATCCCGATTTCTGGAATATCTGGACGCGCAGCATCCGCAACTTCTGCCCCACAGGCCCCGATGTCGTCTTCACCTCCGAAACCTATGGAGACCAACTCGCCCGGCATCTCGGCGCCCGACACATCGAGGTGGATCTCGATCGCAAATGTTTTCCAGTTTCCGGCACACAGGCACGGAGCAATCCCTACGCCCACTGGGAATTTCTCCCGCCCTGCGTCCGTGCCCATTACGCCAAACGCGTGGTGCTCATCGGAGCGGAATGCACCGGGAAAACCACGCTCGCCGAACAACTCGCGAAGCACTACCAGACCGTCTGGGTGCCGGAATTCGGACGTGAGTACGTGGCTCGAAAACAAGCGTCGCCCGAGTTGTCGGACATCCCCAGGATCGCCGAAGGCCATTTGAAGGCTGAAGATGAACTCGCGCGCCATGCCGGTCACCGCCGCGGAGGCCGGGCCTCCCTTGGGGATCATCTCGACCGTCAGGTTCTGCCACTGGTAGACGCCGAGGCGATCCGGGTTGGTCCGCCGGTCGTGGAAGGGCGAGACGACGATGGTGGGGGGCTGGGATGTCTCGAACAGGCGGGGAGCGTCCGTCCCCTCGTAGTGGAGCGAGACGGCGTGCTGGATGCGCTCGGCGGCGCAGCCCCAGAGGGCGGCGGCCAGGAGGAGGATGAGGAGAGCGGCCCGCTGCCCCGCCCCGGTCCGTATCGGCATGGCGTTGTCCTTCATGGCGGCGTCACCCTTCGCGTTGCGGCGGCGGGACGGGTTCACTCCCTCAGGTAGTTGTCCGTCCCCTCCAGCCAGTCGCGGCGGATGGGGCTGAAGATGTCGTAGTCGATCACGGTCTCCTCCCCCACCACCTCGGCCGAGTGGGGCACGTGGGGGGGGATGAGGAGGGTCTCGCCGGGCCCGATCTCCACCACCTCGCCGTCCACGTCGAAGCGCAGCCGGCCCCGGAGGCAGTGGGAGATCTGCTCGTGGATGTGGCTGTGGCGGGGCACCTTGCAGCCGGGCTTGAGCTCCAGCCAGCAGAGCATTTCGTTCTCGCCCACCACCATCTTGCGGGAGAAGAGATCGGTCACTCTCTCGGCGGGCATCTCGTTCCAGCTGAACCTCTTCGCGCGCATGGGGCCGCTCTCCCTTCAGGCGGGTGTCCCGCGGTCCAGGCGCAATTGTAGCGCAAACCGGCGGGGCGATGGAGGGCGGCCCCGGGGGCCTAGCGGCTGTACGGGGGGAGGGAGCGGACGAAGCCGCCGCGGATGATCCGCCCCTTCTTGATGACGTAGTAGCCGGGGCCGTAGCGGATGACGCTGGTGAGGGGGGGGATGGGACAGCTCTTGGGCACGATCAGGTTGTCCTGGCCCTCCCGGGGGAGGTAGCGGGCGGCGTCGGCGGAGGTGAGCTCCGCGTACTCGGCGCAGCCGCCGGCGGCCTTGCAGCGGCTGCAAGGGGTGGCCCGGCTGTACTCGCAGGGGACGCGCTCGCCCATGGGGCCCTCCCGGAGAGAAACGCGGCCAATGCTAGGGGGGGAGCCGGGGCGGTGTCAAGCCTTGGGGCCGCGGTCCGGCTCGATGTGGACGTGGACCTCGGAGACCTCGCTCACCTGGGCGAGCACCGATTCCTGGCCCTGGTGGGCGATGGCGTGTCCGTCCGTCACGCTGATCTCGGGGGGGACCTCGATATGGACGTCCACGAAGAGGCGGTGGCCCGCCCGGTGGATGCGCAGGGCGTGGACGTTCCGCACCCCCTCCACTCCCTCGATGGCCGAGCGGATGCGCCCGAGCACCTCCTCCGGGGGGGCGGCGTCCATCAGTTCGTCCAGGGCCCTTTGCACGATCCGGGCTCCCACCCAGGCGGCCAGCCCCGCCACCCCGGCGGCGGCCAGGGCGTCCGCCCACCAATGGCCAAGGAGGGCGAGGCCCACCCCCGCGAAGGCGGCGGAGGAGGAGAAGACGTCTAGCCGCTGGTTCCAGGCGTTGGCCAGGAGGGCCATGTTGCGCGTCCGGCGGGCGGCCCGGAGGGTGGCTCGGCAGAGGCCCTCCTTGAGCGCGATGGCGGCCACGAGGAGGGGAAGGGTGAAAAGGCTGGGCTGATAAGGCTGGGGCGTCCACAGGCCCCAGGCCGAGCGGCCGAGCAGAAACAGCCCGCCCAGGAGGATGGTCAGCCCAACCCCGAAGGAGGCCGCCGGCTCCAGGTGGCCGTGGCCGTAGGGGTGGCCCGGGTCCGGCGGGCGGGAGGCGAAGCGCAGGGCGAAGAGGATGGCGATGTCGGTCGCCACGTCGGCGAGGGAGTTCAGGGCGTCGGCCAGCAGGGCCTGGCTGGCGCCGAGGATCCCCCCCGCGCCCTTGGTCAGGGCGAGGAGCAGGTTCACCCCGATGGCCGCCCAGGTGACTTTCAGGCCCTGGAGGGTGCGCGGCTCCGGGGCCTCGGCCGTCGCGCCGGGATGGGCATCGGGGGTGCTTTGGCGAACCATCACGGGACTCCCTTGGCGCGGCGACGGGGGACATCCACAGGGAGGGCCAGGGTCCGGAGCATGGGAAGCCCCTTCGGGCCTCAATGACTTTCTACGGCGGGATGTCCCCCGAGTCAATCTGTTTCGGCGGGATAAATGCTTGAAATATTTTGCTTTATCTAAATTTTTCTCTGGGCGGTTTGCAAGTGGAATGCAGCCCCGCTTAAATTGGCTGCATGGGCGGGCGGTGGCGCCGGCCTTTTCCCGAACCGATGGAGG
>JBBTDR010000632.1:0-1438 GCA_038042665.1 Nitrospinota bacterium | reverse complement strand
TGGAGGCCCGCCCCGGCCAGCACGGCTAGCGAGGCCGCGTCGAGCGCAACGCCCCGGGAGACCAGGGTCTCGCCCGTCTTGGGGTGCACCACCCGGGCGCCGGCCGTCTTGCCCACGAGGAGGGCGCGGATGCGGTTGTCGGCCTCCTCGCGGAGGATGCGGATCTCGTCGCCGTAGTCTTTCTCGATCTTGGCGATCTCGGCTTCCTCGATGGCCAGGGCGCGGGAATCCTTGGTGGTCCCCCGGCGGGAGAAGACCCGCACCTCGACCACCGTGCCCTCGATGCCCGGGGGCACGCGCAGGGAGGAGTCGCGCACGTCGCCGGCCTTCTCGCCGAAGATGGCGCGAAGGAGCTTCTCCTCGGGGCTCAGCTGGGTCTCGCCCTTGGGGGTGATGCGCCCGACCAGGATGTCGCCCGCGTTGACGCGCGCGCCGATGCGGATGATGCCGCTCTCGTCGAGGTTGCGCAGGGCCTCCTCGCTCTGGTTCGGGATGTCGCGGGTGATCTCCTCGGGGCCCTGCTTGGTGTCGCGGGCCTCGATCTCGAACTCCTCGATGTGGATGGAGGTGTAGATGTCCTCCTTCACCGCCTTCTCGGAGATGACGATGGCGTCCTCGAAGTTGTAGCCGTTCCAGGGCATGAAGGCCACGAGCATGTTCCGCCCCAGCGCCAGCTCGCCCTGGTCGGTCGAGAAGCCGTCGGCGATGACGTCGCCCTTCTTCACCTTCTGGCCCACCCGCACGATGGGCTTCTGGTTGATGCAGGTGTTCTGGTTGGAGCGGCGGTACTTGACCAGGTTGTGGATGTAGACGCCGGGCGAGCGGCGGTCGGCCTAGGGCTTGTCGGCCCGGACAACGGCGCGGCCCGCGTCCACGCTCACCACCTCGCCGTCGCACTTGGCCAGGATGACGGCGCCCGAGTCGCGCGCGGCGACGGCCTCCATGCCCGTGCCCACGTAGGGAGCCTCGGGCCGCAGCAGCGGCACCGCCTGGCGCTGCATGTTCGAGCCCATGAGGGCCCGGTTGGCGTCGTCGTTCTCGAGGAAGGGGATGAGCGAGGTGGCGACGCTCACCAGCTGCTTGGGCGAGACGTCCATGTAGTCCACCTGCTCGCGGGGCGCCATCAGGAACTCCCCGCTGGTGCGGGCGGAGACGAACTCGTTCACCAGCATGCCCGAGGCGTCCAGCTCGGCGTTCGCCTGGGCGATCTTGTACTTGTCCTCGTCGATGGCGGAGAGCCACTCGACGGTCTCGGTCGCCCGGCCGTTCACCACCTTGCGGCACGGGGTCTCGATGAAGCCGTAGGAGTTCACCCGCGCGTAGGTGGAGAGGCTGGCGATGAGGCCGATGTTCGGGCCCTCGGGGGTCTCAATGGGGCAGATACGGCCGTAGTGGGTCGGGTGCACGTCGCGCACCTCGAAGCCCGCCCGGTCGCGGG
>JBBTDR010000631.1:0-7472 GCA_038042665.1 Nitrospinota bacterium | reverse complement strand
GGGATGGCGATCCGCCCGGCGGATTTCCCCCCGTCCTCCTTCACCCGCGCCGAGGCCGCCCGGCCCGCCCGGCGGCCGAACACGAGAGCGGCCGAGAGGGCGGAGCCCCCGATGCGGTTGCCGCCGTGGACGCCCCCCGCCGTCTCCCCCGCCGCCCAGAGGCCGGGGACGGGGGTGCGGCCGTCCACGTCGATCTGGAGCCCGCCCAGCCAGGTGTGGCTCCCCGGGGCGACCTCGAGGGGGGTCCGGGTGATGTCGATGCCGCGCGAGAGGCAGGTCTTGTAGACGTGGGGGATCTGCTTCTGGATGACCTCCAGGGGCACCTGGGTGGCGTCCATGAAGATGCCCCCGGTCTTCCCCGCCCGGCCCGCGTGGATCTCCTGGGCCATGGCCAGGATGACCTCGCTGCGGGTGCTCTGCTCGGCGGTCTCGGGGAAGTAGCGCTTGAGGAAGGCCTCCCCGTCCCGGTTGCGGAAGATGGCCCCGGCGTTGATGAACCCCGTCGGGTGAGGGGCGAAGCCGAAGAGCTCCTCGGGGGCGCAGCACATGGCCTGAAAATCGATCATCTCGATGCCCAGCAGGGGCACCCCCGCCCGGAAGCCCAGGACGTAGCCATCGCCCGTCACCTGGGGCGGGTTGTCGTTCACGTAGAAGAGGCCGCTCCCCCCGCCCGTGCAGAGGATGATCTCGCGGGCGGCGTAGGTGACGAGCCTTCCCCGGGAGTAGTCCACCCCCCAGGCCCCCGCGACCCGCCCGCCGCCGGTCACGAGGTCCAGGATGGCGGTGTGGGGATGCTGGGCGATGCGGGCGTCCGCCCGGAGGCGCTTGGAGAGCACCTTGGTCACCATGTTGCCCGTGGTGTCGTAGTGATGGAGGGCGCGGGGCTGGGTGTGGGTGGGGAACATCTTGAGGTCGAGCCGTCCCCTGGCGTCCCGGATGAACTCGGCCCCCCAGCCCTCCAGGTCCCGCACCACGCCGGTGATGCCGTGCACCCAGGCGCGGGCCAGCTCAGGGTCGATCAGCTCGCCCCCGTGCTCGAGGACCTCCTGGAGGTGGAGCTCCGGGCTGTCCCCGGGCGCCAGGGCGGCGGCGAAGCCCCCGCGGGCGACGGTGGTCGTCCCGCTGGTGGCGCGGCCCTTGGTCGCCTGGACGACCCGCACCCCCGCCTCGGCGCACTCGAAGGCGGCCAGGGTGCCCGCCGCTCCCCCGCCCACGACGAGGACGCCGGTCTCGTGATGCTCCACGGGAATCCGCGCCATACCTTCCTTCCTGCTTCTCTCCGCCTCAGGGCCTGCGGGCCATCGCCAGGAAGGCGTCCGCGCAGGCGTCGGCGAAGGCCGGATCGTTGATGTGAAGGTCCAGCTCCTCCACCCGCCCCCTCTTCAGGTGCGCCCGGAGGGAGCGGGCGAAGGCGGCGTCCACCTCGGGCTGGAGCCAGGGCCCGGCGGGCCGCCCCTCCAGGTCGTGGGCCGTCCGCCGGGTGTGGTCGCTGTAGCCCCGCCCGGGGATGAGGACCGCGACCGGCCCCCGCGCCCCGTTCAGCCGCTCGGCCACCATGCGGCCCAGGGCCTCGAACTCCTCGGCATTGGTGCGCATGAGGAGGTTTTGGGGGTTTTAGCGGAAAAACGCCCGGGAGCGGTACGCCTCGGGCACCTGCCCCGCCCAGAAATTCGCGTGGTCGAGGGCGCCGGGGACCACCACCTGGGGGATGCCCGCCTCCCCCGCCCCGCGCAGGCGCCCTTCCCCGGCGCTGTAGACCCCGTCCACGAGCAGGTCGGTGAGCTCGTGGGTGGTCACGTCCACCACGCCGGCGAGCTCCCCCAGCCGGGCGAGGGACTCGAGCGCCCTGCCCCCCGGCCCCGAGGCGTGGAACAAGATGACCTCGAAGCCCGCCTCCCGGAGCCTCGCCTCCACCCGGGAGACGCAGGCCGCCGTCCCCCCGAAGGAGGAGACCCCGACGAGGGGAGCCTCCTCCGCCCGGGCGCGGCCCCGCTCCAGCCAGCCCCGGGCCATGGCGGCCACCCCCTGGGCGGCGCCCTCGATGATGGCCCGGGTGATCCGGTTCAGGGAGAGGTCCCCGATGGAGGGGACCATCACGATGTCGCTCTCGGCCACGAACCACTGCACCGCCGCCGTGGCCGCCACCGGGCTGACCATCACCTTGGGGAGGAGGGGGGGCAGCGCCCGCATGATGCCGCAGGCGATGTGGGCCCCGTTCGCCCCGCCCAGCCCCAGGACCCCCGCGAGCCGCCCCTCCGCCAGCCAGCCCGAGAGCGCCTTCCGGCCCCCGGCGATCATCACCTCGGCGGCGGCCCCCCGGTCCATCCCGGCCAGCTCCTCCCACCGGCGGCCCGCCGCCCCGGCCAGCTGCCCGCCGGGGAGGTCGCCCCGCGCGCCGTGGGGGCGCAGGGAGGTGTCCACCAGGCGGGGGGCGGCCCCCGCCCGCCGGAGGGCCTCGCAGGCGAAGCGGGCTTCGGCCTCCTTGCTGTCCAGGGTGGCCAGGACGGCGACGATGGGCTCGGGCATGAGGGTGCCCCCCTCCCGGGAGCTGGCCGTGCCCTACCTCGGCAGCCGGATGGCCTTGAAGGCGCGGGTGGCCCGGGGGACGGCCTCCTCGACCGGGAAGCGCTCGGCCGAGGAGCCCCCGACGTAGCCGTCCAGCCGGGGCTCCCTCGCCAGCAGGGCCTCGAAGTCCGCCGGGCGCTCCAAGGCGCCCCCGTGGCAGGTGACGATGCGGCCCCCGTGGCGGGGGGCCAGGGCGTCCAGGAGGGCCGCGGCGCGCTGGGCGGCGGGGTCCAGCCCCATGACGGTCCTGGAACCGATGGAGCCGCCCGAGCTGTTCCCGAAGTGGACGATGAGGTTGTCCACCCCGGCCTCGGCCATGGCCAGGGCCTCCTCGGAGGTGGTGCAGAAAGCCTTGGTGAAAAGGCCCTTGCGGTGGGCGTAGGCCAGCACCTCGACCTCCTTGGCGTAGCCCATCCCGGTCTCCTCGAGGTCGCTGCGGAACTTCCCGTCCACCAGGGCGAGGGTGGGGCAGTTCATCACCCCGTGGAAGCCCGCCTCGGCCAGCCTGTCCACGAAGCGGAACATGTCGCGGGTGGGGTCGGCCCCCAAGACGCCCGCGATGACCGGGCATTCCCTCACCACGTTCAGGATGGAGCGCTCCCCGAGCTCCAGGGTGATGGCGTTGGCGTCCCCGATGGGGAGGTAGCCCGCCATCGAGCTCAGCCCCTGCATCCGGTAATAGGCCAGGTTGAAGGTGGTGACCAGGTCCGCCCCGCCCCGGGCGGCGAACTTGGCGGTGATCCCGCTCCCGCAGAGGGCGTCGTACACCGCCCGCCCCGCCCGCCGCTCCCCCTGGAGACGGGCGACAACCTCGTCGCGCGTGAACTTTGCGGCCATGGCTCCTCCCCTCCCTTAAATGCTGCGCCGATCCTCCTTGGCGAGCCCGGCCCGATGAAACCTCGATATCATCCAAAACATAAGAAAACACCCATATATTATTGAAAATTAGATATTTTTTCGTGGTACTTAAAGTAAAATATCAATCATGTGGTGACAAACTCCCACCCGAGAGGTTGCGGGGCGGGGGGAGGTTGTGGGAGAATTGGGGTGGCCCCTTCAAAGGGGCTGATTCCGTTTACCGAACCCGTTCCGAACCTTGTGGCCCCGTGTCCGCCCGAGCCGCTCCGCCCTTCACCGGGCGGGGCGGCACGGGGCCACTCCGTCCTATTCCCCCTCGGAGAAGGAGGGCTCGCCCCGCTCGGGCGTCTTGCGCCGGCGCCGGCGCCCGCTCGAGGCGCGGCGCTTGGGGGCGGCCGGGGCGGGTTCCTTGCCGTTCTCTCCTCCCCCCTTGCCGCCTCCCAGCCCGGCGACGATGTAGCTCCCGCTCCGCTCGTCCTTGCGCAGGGAGACCACCCCCCCCCGCTGGGCGTCCTCCAGGAGGTCGCTGAAGGTGCGGTAGCCGTGTCCCCGCTCGGTGAAGGAGGGCTGCTTGCGCTTCATGGTGTCCTTGACCAGGGAGGACCAGAGGATGCCCACGTTCTCCCGCTGAAGGGCGTCCACCGAGTCCAGCAGCAGGCCGAAGGCCTCCCGCTTCTGCTTGGGCAGGTCGGGGGAGAGGCTGGGTTGGGAGGCCTCGCGGGTCTCCAGGTCCTCGTAGAAGAGGAACTCGTCGCAGTTGGAGACCAGCAATTCCGAGGTCGAGCTCTTCATCCCCAGCCCGATGACGTGCTTGCCGTTCTCCTTGAGCTTGGAGACCAGGGGAGAGAAATCGCTGTCCCCCGAGGCGATGACGAAGGTGCCGATGTGCTCCTTGGAGTAGCAGAGGTCCATCGCGTCCACCACCAGGCGGATGTCCGCCGAGTTCTTGCCCGTCATGGACCGCCGGGGGATCTCCACCAGCTCGATGCCCGCCTCGTGAAGGGCGCTCTTGTAGCGAGCGTAGCGGGACCAGTCGCAGTAGGCCCGCTTCATCACCACCTTGCCCTTCTCCACGAGCCGGGCGAGCACCCGTTCGATGTCGAACTCCTCCTGCCCCGACCGGGTGAAGCCGTGGGCCAGGTTCTCGAAATCAATGTAGAGGGCGATCTCTTCGCTCTGTTCCGCCATTCTTATTCCTTTCCGGGCGGCTGCCTTCGCCGCATTCGCTCCCCCATCCCTATCACAGCGCCGGGCCGGGAGACAATGAAAACCCGCTCTAACTGCGGTCCGCCACCATCCCCTCGAGTAGCAGGAGCCCCGCCAGGAAGAGGAGGAGGAAGGGCCCCAGGTCGATCCTCCCCTCGACCGAGCGGGCGGGGTTGCCCTGCCCGGCCTGGATGGCGCTGAAGGCCAGCCGGAAGCCCGGCAGGCGCTCCCCGAGGGCGGCCGCGCTCATGGGCTCCAGCTCCCCCTGGGAGGCCGGGGAGTTCACGGCCACCACCTGGGGGAGCTCCTCGTCGAAGAGGACCTGATAGAAGCCCGCCCGGTCGGTGTTCTCGAACCGGCCCTGGAGGGCCCTCGGCCCGGGCTGGCCTTGGGCCCCCGGGAGAGCCTGGGCGGCCTGGAGCCGGATGAGCATCTCCTCCCCCCCAGGGGTCCGGACCCGCACGCTTTCCTCCCTGCCGCCAGCGGGCCGGATCTCCAGGGGCTCGCCCACCTCGAGGAAGGAGGCGACCGTCCCCTTGGCCCGCCCGCCGAGGTAGTCCACCAGCCCCCTCGCGAAGGGCACGAAGACCGGATGGACGGGGAGGTCTCCCCAGTCGCGGTCGCAGGTCGAGGCCCACACCGCCGCGCGCCCGCTCCCCAGCGCTCCCCCCACCAGCAGAGGGCTCCCGTCCGGCAAGGTCATGAGGGGCCTCGCATTCCCCGCCGGGCTCAGGGCGAACACCCTGCCGACCTTCACCCGCGAGAAGAACCGGCCCGGATTCCCCCCGAACCCGCCGTAAACCGGATGGCCCTGCTGCGCCAGGGGGATCTCCGGGCTCGGGGGAGGGCTCAGGCTCCGGGGCTCCCCGATGTGGGCGGGCAGCCAGCCCCCGCCGGGGAGGTTCCGGGCCGCGAGGTCGCCCCCCGCCAGGAGGAAGCCCCCGCCGTTCTCCACGAACCGCCGCAGCGCCTCCGCCGCCGCCGGGGGCCACTCCCCCACGTTGCAGGCCGCGACGAAGTCGTAGTCCTCCCACTTCACCTTGGCGAGCTCGTAGGAGGGCACCACGTCGACCAGCATGGGCGAGTCCCCGCCCGGGGGCGAGGCCCGGAGGGCGGAGGCCAGGTAGAAGGTGTCGCTGTCCAGGAGCCCGCGCTGGGGGTCGCCGTCCACGAGCAGCGCCCGCATCTGCTGGCCCATCGAGGCGGCGAAGTAGCGCCGGTTGGTGATCTCCAAGGGGTCGGGGCCCAGTTCCACCCGGCCGAGGAGGAGGCCCTTCTCGGGCGCCCGGACGCGGAAGCTCGCCCCGCCGTCCGCCCAGGGCTCGAGGGAGAGCTCCGCCGTGGCCGCCTGTTCCTGCCCCAGGTAGAGGGTGACCTGCACCTTCTCCTTCTTCGCGTTGCTGCGGTTGACCACCCGCACGGCCACGCTGAAGGGAGCGCCCGCGCGCGGGGGCCAGGGGCGCAGGGTGAGCCCCGCGATGGCCACGTCGTCGATCCCCGCCTCGGGGGCCACCCGCACCATCTGGAGCTGGGTGTGGGGGGTCAGGCGGCGCAGCCCCTGGACGCGCACCTTCTCCCAGTCGCCCTTGGCGAAGTCGCTGAACACCATCACCGTCCGCCGGTCGGCGGGGACGGTCAGGCTCTCCAGGGCGAGCCGGATGGCGCGGGCGGGATCGCCGGCGGCGTCCGTCTGGCGGATCGAGGCGACGCGGGCGAGCGCCTGCTCCCGGCTCTGGACGGGGGCGGCCTCCTCCCCCCCCACCGTGGCCAGCACCGTCGCCATGTCCGAGGAGGACAAGTCCCGGACGAGCCGCTCGGCCGCCCGCCGGGCGACCTCCAGGCGGGTGCCCCCGGAGGCGCGGTAGGCCATGCTCCCCGAGTTGTCGAGCACGATCACCAGATGCAGGGGCGACCAGGCGCTCCCGGACTCCCCGCCCGCCATCCGCAGGAGGGGCCGCGCCGAGAGGAGCACCACCGCCGCCACCGCGGAGATGCGCAGGGCGAGGAGGATCCAGTTGCGGAGGCGGCTGCGGGTGGTCAGGCGCCGCTGGGTGCGCAGGAGGAACTCGAAGGTCGGCAGCTTGTACCGCCGGACGAGGCGCCGCCTGAGGAGATGGATGAGGATGGGCAGGGCGACCAGCCCGAGGCCCCACAACAGGATGCTGTGGAAGAACTGGAATCCCACCGGCCCCTCCTATTTCGCCTTCGCCCGCCAGGCCAGGAAGCGCACCAGCCCCCGATCCAGCGGCTCGGCGGTGGAGAGGAGAACGTAGTCAATCCCCTGGGAGCGGCAGCGCTCCCGGGTGGTGTCCAGGAACTCCTTGAGGAGGGCCAGGTAAGGGTCCTTCACCACCTCGCACTCCACCGTCACGTTGCGGTCGGTCTCCACGTCCTCCATCCGCGCCAGGCCATCGAAGGGGAAGTCCAGCTCGGCGAAGTCCAGCACGTGGAAGACGATGACGTCGTTCCCCTTCAGGCGCAGCAGGCTCAGCCCCCGGGTCACCGCCGCGGGATCGTCGAGCAGGTCCGAGACGACCACCACCATCCCCCGCCGCCGGAGGCCCTCGGCCATCCGCTCGAGGGAGCGGGCGATGCCGGTGCCCCCCGCGGGGCGCTCGGCGTCCAGCGCGGCCAACAGGCCCGTGAGGTGGCCGCGCACCGCCTTGGCCGGGATCATCTTCTCGTCCTGCCCGCGGCTCAGCATGAGCCCCACGGCGTCGGACTGGCGCAGGAGGAGGTGGGCCATCGAGGCGGTCAGGGTGGCGGCGTAGCCCCACTTGGTCAGGGGGCCCTGGCCGTAATCCATCGAGCCGCTCGCGTCCAGGATGAAGTGGGCGCGGAGG
>JBBTDR010000630.1:0-1856 GCA_038042665.1 Nitrospinota bacterium | reverse complement strand
CTCGAGGTGGACGATCTCGCGCATGGCCCCCGCCCTTCAGCCAACGAACCCATCAACCCACGGAATTCCCAGCGGTTAGGGGCATCCACCCGCCCCTGCCTCCCCGGAAGGAGGCAAAAACATAACCGAGACGGCGGGAAATATCAACCCCGGGGGGGCGGGGGCCGCTGGCAGCCTCCCGTAGGGGCTGGCCCCCGTGCCTGCCCCCTCGCCAAGGGCGGCCACAGGGGGCCGCCCCTACAGATTCATCCGCGGCTTCCCCTCACGTCGCCTTCTTGAAGACACCCTCGATGGGGAGCTTCGTCCCCACCCCCCGCTCCTTGGCGCGCTTGTAGAGGAGGGCGCCCAGCGCCACGTCCTCGATGGCCACCCCCTGGCTGAGGAAGAGGTTGATCTCGTCCCGGGAGCCCCGGCCCGGCATCTGGCCCGAGGCGATGAGGCCGATCTCGGCGACCTGGCCCCACTGGACGGCGTTGGCGCGGACGGCGGCGATGAGGTCCCCGCTCTCGAAGCGGGCCCCC
The DNA here is from genome assembly GCA_038042665.1 of Nitrospinota bacterium. Lineage (GTDB taxonomy): Bacteria > UBA8248 > UBA8248 > UBA8248 > UBA8248 > 2-12-FULL-69-37. The sequence goes on along the minus strand of JBBTDR010000630.1, from coordinate 1,335 downwards.
TCGAGGTTGTCCGTCACGACCCGGCCCCGGGCCGCCCGGCGGAAGGTCTCGTCGTCCACCTCGCGGTTGGTGTCCCGGTTCGAGCCCGCCGCGATGACGGTGGTGCCGGGCTCGAGATCGCGCCCGTCGAAGACCGGGTCCTTCGCGTTCGTCATGGTGCAGACGATCTGGGAGCCCCGCACCGCCTCGGCCGGGGAGGAGACGGCCACGAGCTGGGCCTTCACCCTGGACTGCATGGCGGAGACGAACTTCCCGCGCTTCTCGGGGCTGCGGCTGTACACCTTCACCTTCTTCAAGGGCCGGGCGCAGCAGAGGGCTTCCAATTGGGTGCGGGCCTGCCAGCCCGTGCCGAAGAGCCCGGCCTCGGCGGCGTCCTCGCGGGCCAGGTAGCGGGCGGCCACCCCGCTCGCCGCCCCCGTGCGGAGCTGCCCCTGGATGTTCGCCTCCATGAAGGAGAGGAGCTCGGCCGAGTTCGCGTCCCAGAGGATGAAGATGAAGCGGGTGCCGAGACCCGAGAAGGTGGTGTAGGCCTTCACCCCGAGGTAGGCCTCCTCCCCGTCCACCAGCCCGCCCGACATGGCGTGCAGCGTCCCCTTGGGGACGAAGATGCGCCGCCTCGGCTGGTTGGGAGCCAGGCCCCGGCCCTGGAGCTTGAAGCACTTGTCCACGGCCTCCATCACGTCCGGCATGGTGACGAGGCTCTCGATGTCCTTCTCGTTCAGGTAGAGCACTTCAGGCCTCCTTGTCCGGGGACCGCCCGCTTTGAGCAATCAGGGCGGCCTTTCGCCGTTGTAGGGGCGAAGCGCGCTTCGCCCCTACGGATGCATTCAACCAATCATCCAATCGCCATGCCGCAGAAGGTGACGGTGCCGTCCGGGTCGGGCCACTGGCTGTAGCGCAGCACCTCCCCCCGGCAGCCGTCCAGGGTGCGCAGGAGGGTGTAGATGGCCGCCAAGCCGCACACCTTGCGGGCGTCCCGGTCCTCGGCGACGCTCCACCAGAAGCCCTCGGCGTCCCCCCGGCAGGCGGCATCGAGGGAGGCGAGGTCGGCCCGCTCCAGGGCGGCCAGGCGCCCGCCGTCCACCCGCGCCTCGTCCCCGAACTGGGGCCCCACGTGGGCCAAGTCCACGCTGGCGAGGAGGCAGGGGCGCTTGCCCGCTTGTTCCGCCTCCTTCAAGGCCTCGCGCAACGCCCGCACGAAACCCTCCACCCGGGGGTCCCCCTGGGGGGAGCGGTCGACGAGGTTGTCGAGGCACAAGACGAAGTCGAAGAGGTACGACCCGCACACCGACTAGCGGTTGAGGTGCTCGAGGCTGATCTCCGGGAAGATCGGAT
>JBBTDR010000629.1:0-1439 GCA_038042665.1 Nitrospinota bacterium | reverse complement strand
GGAACCGGCCCTGCGCCGGGCGGCGGCGCCCGCCGACGAGGACCTCGGCTACGAAACCATGCTCGCCATGATCTGGCGGAACCTCTGCCGGAGCAAGACGGCGGTCTTCGGCTTCATGATCGTGACGGCGGTGCTGCTCGTGGCCCTGACGGCCGACATCATCGCCCCCCATTCCTACGAGAACCCGGCGGGCGGCAGCCTCCTGCCCCCCTCCCTGAAGTTCCCCTTCGGGACGGACCCCCTGGGCCGCGACATCCTCACCCGGGTCATCTACGGCACCCGGGTCGCCCTGTACGTGGGCCTGGGCTCCATCACCCTGGCGGTCCTGCTCGGGATTCCCCTCGGGGTGTGCTCCGGCTACTACGGCGGATGGGTCGACCTGATCGTCATGCGGGTCATGGACCTGATCCTCGCCTTCCCCATCTTCCTGCTCGCCATCGTCGTCATGATCATCCTGGGGCCCAGCACGGCCAATGTGGTCTTGGCCCTGGCGATCGTGCGCATCCCCATCTTCGCGCGCGTGATCCGGGGAAGCGTCCTCACCGTGAAGGAACTCGACTTCGTCTCCGGGGCCCGCAGCGTCTCGGCCTCCGACTTCCGGCTCCTCTTCCGGCACATCCTGCCCAACTGCCTCGCCCCCATCATCGTCACGGCCACCGTATCCACCGCCTTCGCCATCCTGGTCGAGGCCAACCTCTCGTTCCTGGGCTTGGGCACCCAGCCCCCCACCCCTTCCTGGGGCTTCGACCTCAAGCAGAACATGACCTCCCTCTCCGAGCGGCCCTTCATCGTCGTCGCGCCCGGGATCGCCATCATGCTCACGGTGCTGGGCTTCAACCTCTTCGGCGACGGCTTGCGCGACGCGCTGGACCCCCGCACCCGCAACTAGCGCGCCCGGCGGGCCCTCCCTCTCCCCCGCTCCCAGAGAACCGCTCGCACAGGAGAAGCGCGGCATGGAGTTCGCCCTCACCGAGCGGCAGAAGGCCCTGCGGCAGTTGGCGCGCGAGTTCGCCCGGAAGGAGATCCGGCCCGTCGCCCGCGAGCTGGACCGCCGGCCCGACCCCCGGGACCGCAGCCCCGTCGAGGTGCTGGACAAGGCCGACCGCCTCGGCCTCCGCACCCTCGGCCTCGCCGAGGAGTGGGGCGGGGGCGGGGCGGACATGGTGACCCTCTGCATCGTGGGCGAGGAGCTGGGCTGGGGGGACCTGGGCACCAGCGTCATCCTGGAGCAGGACTGGAAGCTCTCCCGCATCCTCGAGCTCCTCATGACCGGGGAGCAGAAGAAGCGCTACCTCGCCGCCTTCGCCGCGGACCCCCGCTACCACTTCAGCATCGCGGGCTCCGAGCCCGACTCCGGCTCGGATAACCTCATCCCCTACGACGCCCCCGGCGTCGGCCTGCGCACCTCGGCCGTCCGCAAGGGGGACGGGTGGGTGGTC
>JBBTDR010000628.1:0-5055 GCA_038042665.1 Nitrospinota bacterium | reverse complement strand
GAGCGGCGGGAGGACGCGCGGCCGCCGCCAGATCGGGAGGGGCCGGCGGGCGGGCGGGCGCGGGCGCCTTGGCGGGCTCCTCCTTCGGGGCCGCTGGGGGCCGGGCGGCCGCCGGGGCCGGAGGCTGCGGGGCGGCGGGCGCGGCGGGTTTCGGCCCGCCCTCCGGGGGCGGGGTCCCGGCCTTGCCCTGCTGCTCGGCCTGGACCTGTTCGAGGATGCTGAGGGCCTGCTGGCGCCGCTCGGCCTCGGCCCGCATCTCGGCCATGCGCTGCTTGCGGAGATCCTCGAGCTTCTCCTGGGCCTTCTTTCGCTCCTCCTCCTTGACCTTGGAGGGGACCCACCAGAACTGGTAGCCGGCCCATCCCCCTCCGCCGAGGAGGGCCACGACGGCGGCGGCGATGATGAGGTAGCGGACGAGGCCTCCCCCCCCGCCGCCCTTGCCGCGCCGCGCGGGGCGCGCTTCGCCGCCCGCCTCCCCGGAGTCCTTCTCTTCGTCGTCGTCGAGCAGGTTCACATTCTTGGCCATGAGCGTTCCCTTATGGCGGGCAAATTATTCCTCACCGCTGGACTTCGGGCTTCCGGCCGCGGCGATGACCTTCTCGGCGATCTGGCCGGGCACTTCCTCGTAGTGGGAGAACTCCATGATGAAGTCCCCCCGGTCCGCCGTCATCGAGCGCAGGGCCGGGGCGTAGTTGAGCACCTCGGCCATGGGGACCTGGGCCTTGATGGTCTGCTTGCCGCCCGAGGCGGGCAGCATGCCGAGCACCCGGCCCCGGCGGGAGTTCAGGTCGCCGATGATGTCGCCCATGTACTCGTCGGGGACGGTGACCTCCAGGGTCATGATGGGCTCGAGGAGGGTGGGCCGGCACTCGAGCATCCCCTTCTTGAAGCCCATGGAGCCCGCGATCTTGAAGGCCATCTCGGAGCTGTCGACGCTGTGGTAGCTGCCGTCGTAGAGGGTGATCCGCAGGTCGGTCACGGGGTAGCCGGCCAGGGAGCCGCTGTCCATGGCCTCGATGATGCCCTTCTCGACCGCCGGGATGAAGCTGCGGGGGATGGCGCCGCCCACGATGTCGTCCACGAACTCGAAGCCCTTGCCGCGCGGCAGGGGCTCGATCTCGAGCCAGGTGTCCCCGAACTGGCCGCGTCCGCCCGTCTGCTTCTTGTAGCGGCCCTGAATCTTGGTGCGCCCCTTAATGGTCTCCTTGTAGGGGACGCGCGGGGTGCGCATCTCCACCTCGACGCCGTACTTGCGCTTGATGCGCTCGACGGCCACCTCGATGTGGAGGACGCCCAGGCCCGAGAGCAGCAGCTCCCGGGTCTGGGGGTCCCGGCTCACGGTGATGACCGGGTCCTCCTCCCGCATCCGGCTGAGGGCGCTGCTGAGCTTCTCCTCGTCGCCCTTGGACTTGGGGGCGACGGCGTAGGAGATGGAGGGCGAGGGGAACTTGATGGGGGCGAACCGGCAGGGGTTCTTCTCGTCGCAGAGGGTGTCCCCGGTGCGGGTCACCTTGAGCTTGGCGATGGCCGCGATGTCGCCCGGGACGAGCCTGTCCGTCACCGGCTTCTGGCCCTTGCCCTGGATGAAGAGGAGCGAGGCCATGCGCTCCCGCTCCTCGTGGGCGGGGTTCCAGGCCGTGGCGTCCGGGGAGAGGGCGCCCGACATGACGCGGATGTAGTTGAGCTTGCCCGCGAAGGAGTCCACCACCGTCTTGAAGACGAGGGCGCGGAAGGGCGCGCCGGGGTCGGCCGTGACGGGGATCTTCTGGCCCTCGGGGCCCTCGGCCTCGGCCGGGGGCCGCTCGGCGGGCGAGGCGGCGAGCAGGGTGAGGGCGTTCAGGAGGGCGTCCGTGCCGATGTTGCGCACCCCGCAGCCGCAGAAGACGGGGATGAAGACGCCCGCCAGGACCCCCTTCCGCAGGCCCTGGACGATCTCCTCGGGGGTCAGCTCGCCGCCCTCGAGGTATTTCTCGAGGAGGGACTCGTCCCCCTCCGCCGCGAACTCGATGAGCTTGCCGCGGTGCTCCTCGAAGGCCGCCTTCAGGCCGGCGGGGACCGCCTCCTCCTTCCCCCGCCCGTTCCCGTCGGGGGTGTAGGTGTAGGCCTTCCCGCTGAGGAGGTCCACCACGCCCCGGAAGTTCTCCCCCGTGCCGATGGGGAGGTGGGCCAGGGCGAAGCGCTTGCCGAGGGTCTTGGCCGCCCCCTCGACGGCCTGGAAGATGTCGGCCTGGGGGTGGTCCATGTGGTTGACGTACAGGAAGCGGGGCAGGCGCTCCTCCTCGGCCCAGGCGAAGACTTTCTCGGTCATGACCTTCAGCTCGGAGTGCCCGCGGATGACGATGAGGGCGTTGTCGGCCGCCCGGACGGCGGCCACCGTCTCGGCGATGAAGTTCGAGTAGCCGGGGGTGTCGATGATGTTGAGGCGGTGCTTGTTCCAGTCCAGGAAGGCCACGCCGGCGGCGATGGAGGACTTGCGCTTCACCTCCTCGGGCTCCCCGTCGAGGATGGTGGTCCCGGCGTCCACCTTCCCCAGGCGATCGGTGGCGCCGGCCGTGAAGAGGCAGGCCTCGCCCAGTGAGGTCTTGCCGTTGCCCCCCTCCCCCATGAAGACGATGTTCCTGAGCTTCGAGACTTCATGCGCAGCCATAGAGAATCACCCCCTCCACGCTCCCAGGATTGTGCCCGCCGTCCTCCACCGAGAGTCCGAGAAAAGGAATTGCAAGAGGGCCGAAACCTTAAAGCGATTCTAGAAAAGATGCCACTGAAGGCTTGATTTGTCAATCAAAATGGGAGGCTTGAAGTAAAATCTTTAAAGCTGGACCTCAACTATTCCGGTCCTTCCCTTCAGGCTCTTTTGGCGGGGATCCGCGGCGTTTCTTCCCTCCCGGCTTCCGGCGGCCCGGGGAGCCCTCCCGGCGGGAGCGGAAGCTCACCCGGATGGGGGTGCCCTCGAAGTCGAAGGCCTCGCGGAGGCGGTTCTCGATGTAGCGGCCGTATTGCTCGAGGGGGATGGTGGCGATCTGGCTGGCGAAGAGGACGACGTGCGGGGGGGCCACCGAGGGCTGGGTGGCGTAGAGGAACTTGGGGTGCCTCCCCCCCCTCCCCGAGGGGGCGGGGTGGGCCTGGGTCCACTCGGCCACCTTCTGGTTGAGGGCGGCGGTGGGGATGCGCCGCCGGTGGGCGGCCACGATGCCCTGGATGAGGCCGTAGACCCGCTCGCAGCGCTGGCCGGTGAGGGCCGAGAGGGAGAGGATGGGGGCGAAGTCGAGGTGGACGAGCTTGTCGCGGATGGCGCGGGCGGCCGCGTCGAAGGTCTTGGCGTCCTTCTCGGCGAGGTCCCACTTGTTCACCAAGATGGCGCAGGCCCGGCCCGCGTCCACGATGTGGCGGGCGATCTGGGCGTCCATGGACTTGGCCCCCTCGGCGGCGTCCAGCATGAGGAGCACGGCCTCGGCCCGCTCGATGCTCCGGTAGGCCAGGATCATGCTCACCACCTCGGCCTTGAGGTCCCCGATCTTCCCCCGCCGGCGGATGCCCGCCGTGTCGATGAAGCGGTAGAGGGCGCCCTCCCGCTCGCGGAGGGAGTCGATGGGGTCGCGGGTGGTGCCGGGCACCGGGCTCACCAGGGTGCGCTCCTCCCCCAGGAGGCGGTTCACGAAGGCGGACTTGCCCACGTTGGGCCGCCCCACCACCGCCACCCGGATCTCGCCCTGGGCCGCGGGCTCCTCCTCCAGGACCTCGGGGGGCACCCGGCCGAGGGCCTCCACGATCAGCTCGGGCACCCCGGAGCCGTGTTCGGCCGAGACGGGGAGCGGGTCGCCCAGCCCGAGCTTGTAGAAGTCCCAGGCGGCGTCGCGCGAGCGGGCGGCGTCGGCCTTGTTCAGCGCGAGGAGGAAGGGCTTGCCCGAGACCCGCACCACCTGGGCGATCTGGTGGTCGCCCGGCATCAGGCCCTCGATGCCGTCCACGAGGAAGAGGACGACGTCTCCCTCCCCGATGGCCGCGCGGGTCTGGCGCTCGATGAGGGGGCTGAAGGCGTCCTCCACCCCGCCGGCGATGCCCCCGGTGTCCACCGCGAGGAAGGCCCGGCCCTCCCACTCCGCCCGGCCGTAGTGGCGGTCGCGCGTCACCCCGGGCTCGGGCTGGACGATGGCCTGGCGGCGGCGCACCAGCCGGTTGTAGAGGGTGGACTTGCCCACGTTGGGCCGGCCCACGATGACGATGGCGGGAAGCGGCATGGCGGATTTCCGGGCGGGCGGGCCGCCCTCAGCGGGGGGGGGCGGGCGACTGCGCCGTCCGGGCCTGGGCCCCGGCGAAGCGGACCACCCCCTCGGCGATCCCCTCGGCGATGGCCTGCCGGAAGGCGCCCTGGAGGCTGCGCTTGGCCTCGGCGGGGTTGGAGAGGAAGCCCACCTCGACGAGGATGCTCGGCATGCGGGCCCCCAGGAGGACGTAGAAGGGCCCCCGCTTCACCCCCAGATCGTTCACCCCGGGATAGCGGCGCCCGAGCTGGCCCAGGAGGGAGCGGTGCACCTCCTCGGCCAGCTCCCGGGACTCGTTCACCTTGGAGCGCTGCATGAGGTCGTAGAGGATCTTCTGGAGGTCGGACATCTCGGCCAGGGTGACCTCGTTCTCCTTGGCGGCGATCTCCAGGGCGCGGGAGGAGGAGGCCTCGCTCAGGAGGTAGGTCTCGATCCCGCTGGTGCGGCTCAGCGGCGAGCTGTTCGCGTGGAGGGAGATGAACACGTCGGCGTCGCGCTCGTTGGCCATGGCGGTGCGCCTGTCCAGGGCGAGGAAGGTGTCCCCTCTCCGGGTGAGGCGCACCTCGCTGCCGGGCAGGAGCCGCTGGAGGGCCTTGGAGGTCCGCTGGGCCAGGTCGAGCACGAACTCCTTCTCCACGAGCCCGTAGAGTCCGCTGGAGCCGGGGTCCCTCCCGCCGTGCCCGGGGTCCAGCATGATGCGCCCCTGGCCCGCCTGGAAGCGCTCGGCGAGGCTCATCTCCTGGCGCTTCTTGGGCGCGGGAGCGGGCGCGGGCGGCGGCCCCGCCCTTCGCTC
>JBBTDR010000627.1:0-1732 GCA_038042665.1 Nitrospinota bacterium | reverse complement strand
TGGGAGATGGGGGCGGTGTCGATGCCGATCCGCGCCATCGCGGGGGGAGCCCCTCCCCCTCTGGCGCGGGCGGCGGGGCGGGGGGCGCCGTAGAGCGCGGCCTGGAGCGCCTCCCGGGCCCCCTCCGGCTCGATGCCGTGGGCCCGCAGGAGACCGTCCGCCTCGGCGAGGACGCGGTCCATGTCCTCGTAGAGCTTGAAGGTCTTGGTCCAGTCGGGGTACTCGAAGCCCATCGCCTCCCCGAGGATGGACATGAAGTTCTCCACGCGGAAGTGGCCGCTCCCCTCCTCACCGCAGAGCTCGCGGTGGCAGCTGTGGTAGACGGTGAGGAGGGAGTCCACCCCCGCCGCGCGGGCCGAGGCGAGGAGCCTCTCCCGCATGGCCGCCTTGGCCTCGGGCAACACCAGGGTGGGGCACTGGTAGCCGTGGCTGGAGAGCTGGTCGATCTCGGCGACCTCGAGCCCCGGCACGGCGGCCAGCACCTTCCTCAGGTTCCGCTCGACGCCCGGGACGCCCCCGTGCAGATGCACCGCCGCCCGCTTGCGCACCGGGCGCACGAAGAGCGCGCGCAGGCGGTCCACGTTCTCGGCCAGGTACTGGGTGATGTGGACGAAGGCCAGGGCCTCCCCCGCTCCGTCGGCTCCATGGCCCCCCGCGAGGCGCAGCCCGGCCGAGGCGTAGAGGGGCATGTACTCGGTGTACTGCATCTGGCAGGTGGGGCAGAAGGTGATGACCCGCCCGGGGTTGTAGGAGCGGAAGTGGCCCAGGGACTTCGCTCCCATGGCGGCCCCCGCCTCGAGATCCCCCCGGCGGATGGGGTTGACCCCGCAGCAGTGGCCCACGCCCCCCGCCACCTCGTAGTCCAGCCCCAGGCGGTCGAAGACGTCCAGGCAGGAGAGGAGGATATGGGGGGTCTGGAGGATGTTGCAGCCGAAGTAGAAGACGGCCTCCGTCCCCTGCTTCTTCCCCCCCCGCACGGCGGTCAGGCGGCGCCAGAGGCCGGGCTCCAGCTGGATGGCCGACATGAGGCGGATGGTGCGGCTGAGGATCTGGAAATAGTCCCGACTCACGCCGGCCCGCTCCTCCGGGCCCTGCTTCTCCCGCTGGAGCTTGAGCTTGGCGTAGAGGAGCATCTCGCGCGGGTTCACGTCCTCGGGGCAGGCCTCGATGCAGACCCCGCTCTTCTGGCAGGCCTCGGCCCAGGCCGCGCCCGCGGGGGCATGGGGGCGGCCGTTGAGGAGATCGATGACCGAGCGCACCACGGCCTCGGGCTCCGCCCCCTTGGCCGGGGAGTAGGGCACCATCGGGCAGGCCTCGAAGCACTTGCCGCAGAGGGTGCAGGCCTCTGTGATGCGGGCGATGCGGTCCCCGGTCAGATTCTCGAAGGAAAGCGCTTCCGTCCTCACCTCGGCCCTCCTCCCGCATTCTCCAGGGAAGAACAGTATGGGGGCCGGGGGAGAGCCGGTCAAATTCTCCGCTGCCGCCCCCGGAGGCGCGATATACTCCCCCCGTGAGATACGCGCCCGACCCCCAAGCCGGCATGACCCTCTTCCAGCGGGGGCTCCTCCGCCTCCTGCGGGTGCCGCGCCTCGGCCGCGCCCCGGAATGGAGGGAAGGCCCCATCCTGGCCGTCCTGGTGGCCGGGATGGGGGACTTTGTCCTGGCCGTCCCGGCGCTGCGGGCGCTCAAGGCCTCCCTCGGCAAGCCAGGCATCCGTGCTCTTTACAGCACG
>JBBTDR010000626.1:938-5720 GCA_038042665.1 Nitrospinota bacterium | reverse complement strand
GGGGCCTGGCCGAATCGTGTTTCTTGCCTTGCTGGGCGCGGATAAGGGCAAACGCGATGTCGTCCTGCACTACCTGGGGAAACCTCTTGAACCTCTTCAGGCTATCCCCGACAAAGATCAGCCCCCGCATGCCGCCCGATCCTTATATAACAGCAGTGTTATATTCCGTCAAGCCGGACCCGCCTGGGGTGGTGGCTCTTTCTTCACAGGGCCAACTGGCCCTGGGTGGGCTCCGCTCAGCAGAACCAGGATTCGGTGAGGCGCGGGGGCCTCGCCCGGCCGGGCGCGGCGCCCGCCAGGGCGGACCCGGCGCGCTCGGGCATCTCCAGGACCTCCGCCGCGAGCGCCCGCAGGCGGGCGAAGGTGAGGGCGGGGTCCTCCCCCCCCTCGGCGGCCTCCTCGACCAAGGCCAGGGCCTCCTCGTGGAGGCGGTCCATGCGCGGGTCGGGGTGGGCCCAGCGGTGGATGAAGTTCTCCTGGTCCAGCTCCCCCAGGTGGGGGGCGAGCTGGGGGGTGCCCAGCAGGGCCGAGCCGGGGGGGATGAGGAGGCGGATGGCGAACTGGACCGGGTCCACCTCGTCGGCGAGCTCTTCCTCCTCGATGAAATCGAGCAGCTCGAAATAGTCCTCGGCCGTGGTCCAGGGGGTGAAGGCCAGGAGGGAGGGCCTGAGCGAGATGCCCGCCGCGCGGCAGGCGGCGAGGGCGGCCCGCACGTCGGCCCGGGCGTGGCCCTTCTGGAGCTTCGCCAGGATCCCGTCGTTCAGTGACTCCACCGCCGTCACGATGAAGAGGCAGCCCAGCCGGGCGAACTCGGGGAGCAGCTCCGCGTGCCGCACCAGGTGGGAGACCTTGGCGGTGAAGTCGAAGGTGAGGCCGGGGAGCTCGGCGTGCACCGCCCGCGCCACCCGCAGGGCGTGGGCGGGGCCGTTCAGGAAGTCCGGGTCGGCGAAGGTGAGGTGGCGCGCGCCCTGCGACGCCAGGCGCCGGGCGTCCTCGAGCACCACCTCCCGGGGCACGGCGAAGAAGCGGCCCCCGTACACCGGCGGGATGGGGCAGTGGAGGCAGAGGTGCTTGCAGCCCCGGCTCGCCTCGACGGCCCCGGCCAGCAGGAGTTCGCCCCCCCGCGCGAGCCGGGCGTAGGCGGCGAGGGGAGGGAGGCCCTCCCGCGCGGGGGCCGCCCAGGGGAGCTTCGCCAGGAGCGGAGCGCCCGGGCGCCCGCGCAGGGCCAGGCCCGGCACCTCGGATGGCGGGCGGCCCCCGGCCAGCGCCCCGGCCAATTGCACGAGGGCGGCCTCGGACTCCCCGCCCAGGCAGGAGTCCGCGCCGTGGGCGAGCAGGTGGCTGGAATTCAGGAGGGCGTAGAGGCCGAAGAAGCAGATGTGGCAGCCGGGGTTGGCCGCCCGCGCCCGCCGGGCCACGGCCACGCCCAGGCGCAGCGCCGTGTGCATGGGGACGCTGATCCCCACGAGGCGGGCGCGGCGGGCCTTCTCCTCCGAGAAGGGCTCGGCGGCCACGTCCAGCGCGGCGGGCCGGTAGCCCGCCCGGCGCAGGAAGGCGAGGGGCGAGGCCACCCCGAGGGGCTGGCGGCCCAGCTCGTAGCAGGAGACGAGGAGGACCGCGCCCTCCTCTCTCCACTCTCTCCCCTGGGGGGCCCTGGCGTCCGGAGTCATGGGCTCAACCGGCGGCGGCGGGAACGAAAAGGCCCCGGACGCGCCGGGCGCCCGGGGCCTGGAAGAGCGTCATTCCTAGGCTTGGAAGGATTTTCCGCACCCGCAGGAGCTCGTGGCGTTGGGGTTCTCGATCTTGAAGCCCGCGCCCTGGATGGAGTCCACGTAGTCGATGCGGACGCCGCCGAGCATGTTCATGCTGTTGCGGTCCACGAAGAGGCTGAAGCCCTCGGCCGGGATGACGATGTCGTCCGCCTCGGGCTTCTCGTCGAAGTAGAGGCCGTAGCTGTGGCCCGAGCACCCGCCCGCCGTCACGGCGACGCGCAGGCCGTGGCCGGCCTTCCCCTCGGCCTTGAGGATCTCGTTCACCTTCTCCTGGGCGGCCGGGGTGATGGTGATGCCTTCGGCCTTCTTGGGCTGGGAGGCGTCGAACAGGGTGATGGGGCCTGACATTTCGGGTCTCTCCTTCTCGTCCCTAGAGGATGATGGTGGTTGCCTCCCTCCGCCCGGCGGGGGGAGAGTTCTTAGCGTTTCTCCCGCTGGGCGGGCAGCAGCTCATCGAGCCCGCGCCGGATCTTCTCGTCCGTGACCTGGCAGCAGGGCTGGACGGGGAGGTCGGCGAAGGTCGTGGCGCGGAAGAACTCCACCAGCCGCTTCTGCGCCTCGGCGAAGACCTCGTTCATGGTGCAGAAGGGCTCGAAGCCGCAGCCGTCGCCGTCCTCCTGGCAGCCGACGAGGGCGATGGGGCCCTCGATGGCCTGGATCACATCGAGGAAGCTGACCTCGCCCGGGCGCCGCGCGAGCCGGTAGCCGCCCTTGGGGCCCTGGACCGAGGCCACCATGCCGCCGCGGATGAGCATGGGCATGAGCTTGGCGAGGAAGGCCTGGGGGATCTGCTGGGCGCGGGCGATCTCCCCGATCGTGCACAGGCGCGCGGGCGCCTGGCGCGAGAGGTAGATGACCGCCCGCAGGGCGTAGTCGCCGGCCCGGCTGATCTGCACCGCCCCTCCTTCGCGTTTTCTATTTCCGTCCCGGTTCGGCCCCGCCCCAATCCAGGAGAGGCGGGCGGAATATGACACGCCTAGTCTTATTTACCGGGCCGGGTGGGAATTGTCAACCATGGGTAGTGGGTCAGTTTGCAAGACGGATAAACGATGTCATTCCGAGGGAGCGTAGCGACCGAGGAATCTACGGGCATGGCGATTCACGAAGATTCCTCGCTGCGCTCGGAATGACGGCAGAACCGCCAAACTGACCCACTACCGAAATATTTCATAATTACTATTGTTTAAAATTGAGCGGTATACATGCAAAATAAATTGACAAGAACTAACTCATATAATACATTTGGTAGCGAATTTAGCCCCCCGGGGAGCCTCCGGGCGTGCCCAGATGGGGAAGTTGTTCAGAGAAGCCCTCCCTGGGGCGGCATCGAGGGAGCGACATCATGCGGTGGGATAAATTCACCCACAAGAGCCAGGAGGCCTTCCAGCAGGCCCAGGACATGGCCCAGAAGAAGGGCCACCAGGGCCTGACGCCCCTTCACTTGTTCCTCGCCCTGCTGGATCAGCGGGAGGGCGTGGTGCCCGCCCTCCTGGCCAAGATCCCCCTCCGGGAGGAGCCCCTGCGGCGCCAGCTCGCCGCCGCCCTCGACCGCCTGCCCCAGGTCTCGGGCGGGGGGGTGGAGGTCTTCCTCACGCCTGAGCTGCGGCGCTACCTCGAGGCCGCCCAGGCCGAGGCCCAGGCCCTCTCGGACGAGTACGCGAGCGGGGAGCACTTCGTCCTCGCCGGGCTGGACCCCAAGGCGGGCGAGCTCGCGGACATCCTGCGGAAGGCCGGCCTCGCCCGCGAGGCCGCCCTGGTCGCCCTCAAGGAGATCCGCGGCAGCCAGCGCGCGGCCGGCCCCGACGCCGAGAGCCGCTACCAGGCCCTCGAGCGCTACGCGGCCGACCTCACCGCCCGCGCCCGGGCGGGCAAGCTCGACCCCGTCATCGGGCGCGACGAGGAGATCCGCCGGGTCATGCAGGTCCTCTCCCGCAGGACCAAGAACAACCCCGTCCTCATCGGCGACCCCGGGGTGGGCAAGACCGCCATCGTCGAGGGCCTCGCCCAGCGCATCGTGAACGGGGACGTGCCCGAGGGCCTCAAGCGCAAGCGCCTGCTCTCCCTCGACCTCGGGGCCCTCATCGCGGGCACCAAGTACCGCGGCGAGTTCGAGGACCGCCTCAAGGCCGTCTTGAAGGAAGTGAGCGAGTCGGCGGGCGAGGTCATCCTCTTCATCGACGAGCTCCACACCGTGGTTGGGGCGGGGGCGGCCGAGGGGGCGATGGACGCCTCGAACCTCCTCAAGCCCGCCCTCGCGCGCGGGGAGCTGCACTGCGTGGGCGCCACCACGGTGGACGAGTACCGCAAGCGCGTCGAGCGGGACGCCGCCCTGGAGCGCCGCTTCCAGCCCGTCATGGTGGGCGAGCCCGGGGTGGAGGACACCATCTCCATCCTCCGGGGGCTCAAGGAGCGCTACGAGGTGCACCACGGGGTCCGGATCCTCGACGGCGCCATCGTCGCGGCGGCCGCCCTCTCGCACCGCTACATCACCGACCGCCGCCTGCCGGACAAGGCCATCGACCTCATCGACGAGGCCGCGAGCGGCCTGAGGCTCGAGCTCGACAGCCTGCCCGGGGCGATCGACCGCCGCGAGCGCGAGCTCATCCGCCTCCAGATCGAGGAGCGGGCCGTCATGAAGGAGGAGGACCCGGCCAGCGCCGCCCGGCTCGAGGACCTCCGGGAGCAGATCGATCGGCTGCGCGGGGAGCTGGAGGCCTTGCGCGCCCGCTGGGCCGCGGAGAAGGAGGCCATCGCCCAGGCCCGCGCCCTCAAGGAGAAGATCGAGGCCGCCAAGGCCGGGGCCCAGCGCGCCGAGCGGGAGGGCGATCTCGGCCGGGCCGCCCAGCTCCGCTACGGGGAGGTTATCGCCCTCGAGAAGGAGCTCGAGCGGGCCAACGCCCGCCTCGCCGGGCAGGGCGAGGGCCGGATGCTCAAGGAGGAAGTGACCGAGGAGGACATCGCCCAGGTGGTGAGCCGCTGGACGCGCATCCCCGTCGCCCGCCTGGTGGAG
>JBBTDR010000626.1:0-928 GCA_038042665.1 Nitrospinota bacterium | reverse complement strand
GGGGGAGCGCGAGAAGCTCCTCGGCATGGAGGAGCGCCTCCACCGCCGGGTGGTGGGCCAGGAGCGCGCCGTCGCGGCCGTGGCCGAGGCCGTGCGCCGGGCCCGGGCGGGCGTCACCGACCCCGGCCGGCCCATCGGCTCCTTCATCTTCCTGGGCCCCACGGGCGTCGGGAAGACCGAGCTGGCGCGGGCCCTGGCCGAGTTCCTCTTCGACGACGAGGCGGCCATGGTGCGCCTCGACATGAGCGAGTACATGGAGAAGCACACCGTCGCCCGGCTCATCGGCGCCCCCCCCGGCTACGTGGGCTACGAGGAGGGCGGCCAGCTCACCGAGGCGGTGCGCCGGCGGCCCTACGCGGTGCTGCTCCTCGACGAGATCGAGAAGGCCCACCCGGAGGTGTTCAGCATCCTCCTCCAGCTCCTCGACGACGGCCGCCTGACCGACGGCCACGGGCGGACGGTGGATTTCCGCAACACCGTGGTCATCATGACGAGCAACGCGGGGACGGCCGAGCTCTCCGCCCTGGGCGAGGCCGGGGACGCCGCCCTCCAGCGCGCCGCCCTGGAGGCGCTCGGGCGGGTGTTCCGGCCCGAGTTCCTGAACCGGGTGGACGAGGTCATCGCCTTCCGCCCCCTCAGCCGGGAGCAGATCCGCGAGATCGTGGGCGTCCAGCTCGCGCGCCTGGAGAAGCGCCTCGCCGGCCAGCGGGTGCGGCTCCTCCTCACCGAGGGGGCCAAGGACTTCCTCGCCCGGAGGGGCTACGACCCCGCCTTCGGCGCCCGGCCCCTCAAGCGGGCCATCCAGCGCTTTATCGAGGACCCCCTCTCTGAGAAGATCCTGCTGGCGGACTTCACCCGCGGGGACGAGATCGAGGTAGACGTCAGTCTCGATGGCACGCGATTGGACTTCCGGGTCCCCGCAAGCACC
>JBBTDR010000625.1:0-4381 GCA_038042665.1 Nitrospinota bacterium | reverse complement strand
CGGGGATCTTCGCCGTGAGCTCGGCCACCTGGGTGGCGGAGGCGGCGACCTTGGCGAAGTCGCCCTTCCCCGAATACACCTTGAGCTCGCGCATGGCCTGGTTGATGGCCTTCATGGTGGCGAGGCGTTCTTTCTGCGCCTCGGCGAGGTCGGCCGCCTGGACCGGGCGGAGACCCATGGCCGCAACCGCAAGCGCCGCGGCGGCGCCTATGGCGGCAAGCCCGAAACGCAAGGATCGCATCGGAGAGCCCCCCGGAGAGCCAAAAAAAGAGGAGGCGCGGGAACCTACGCCTCCCTCTCGCATTCGTATCGTATGAAGCGGGAAACCACGCTGTCAAACGCGGCGCCCGCCGCCGGGGCCTACCGCGGCTGGATGAACTCCTCCCGCACCCAGCCCTCGCCCTTGGGGGTCAGCACCTTGACCCAGCGCACCGGCTGGCGCCGGGGGTTCTCCGTCCCGAGCCAGTCCCAGAAATCGGAAGTCAGGGGCTGCGGCGGCTCGTTCTCCACCACCAGGCCCTCGGTTCCGGAGGGCACCCGCGCCAGCCGCACCGCCCGGGCGGAAGGCCCGCCGGGGCGATCCCAGAGGTGGACCCACTCGTCCTGGGGCGCGAACTGGACGTGGCGCGGGATGGACCGCAGCACGACCGGGATCTTCAGGGCCTCCCGCTGCGCTCCCCAGCTTCCCCCCGGGCTCATGCTTCCCATGCCCGCCGCGCACGCGCCCAGCATCAGGGCCAGCACGGCCAAAGCGGCCAGCCGCCCCGGCCGGGAGGAAGCTCCCCCCTTGAACCCACCCCGGCACCTCATCCCCGCTCTCCTTTGGCTGACAGTCCGAATCCGGCCCCGTCGCCTGGGAAAAGCAATTTCCATGCCCGGGCTTGAGGAGGAAAAACACCCGCCGGACGGGCATAATCCCCTTACGGGAGGAGCCGGAGAAGGGAAAAAAATGCCTGGGAGGGCTCATGAAGCGGGAGGCTTGTTCGCACGCACGTAATCCAAAAAACTCCGTCCCAGCGGGCTCAGGCTGCGCGCCTTGTGGACCAGCGAATAGAACTCCCGGGCGCACTCGAACCCCTGGATCGGGACCTCCCGCAGGGCGCCGCTCGCCAAGTCCTCGCGCACGGAGAAGCGCGAGACGATCGCCACCCCCACCCCCGCCTTGATGGCGGTGCGGACGGCCTGGGGGTTTCCCAGCACGGCGGCCACCTGATCGGGCTTCAACGCGAAGCCCAGCTCGCCCAGGCGATCCTCCGCCACCGAGCGGGTCCCCGAGCCCTCCTCGCGCACGAGCAGCTTCACCCCCGCCAGCTCCTCCGCCCGGATGCGCGGGCGGCCAGCCAGGGGGTGGTCCGGCGGAACCGCGAGGAGGAGCTCATCGCGCGCGAAGAACTCGTAGACGAGCTGGCTGTTCGGGATGCGGGCGCCGCTGAAGCCGATCTGGTAGGCGCCCTCGAGCACCCCCTCGGCCACCCGCCGGGAGTCCAGCACCCGGATGTTCACCGTGGTCTCCGGGTAGCACTTCTTGAAGCCCCCCAGCATGCTTGGGAGCAGGTAGCCGCCGGGGATGGTGCTCGCGGCGAGGAAGAGGCTCCCCCGCACGCGCCCCATGAACTCCTCGATGGCCGCCCGGGCCTTCTCCCGCTCCTGGAGAATCCGCTGGGCGTGGGTGGTCAGCACCATCCCCGCTGGGGTGGGCTGGACGCGCCGCCCCAGCCGGTCGAACAGGCGGGTGCCCAGCTCCTCCTCCAGGGTCTTGATGTGCTCGCTGGCCGTGGGTTGGGACAACCCGAGGGCCTTCGCCGCCCGGGAGAAGCTCCCGGATCGGACCACCTGACAGAAAACTTCCAGCTGCCGGATATCCATCGGCCCTCTCCAACCGCCGGGTCCCCATCGCTCCTCTTGCGGCGGCCTATCATTTGGGCAAGTGGCCAAAATGCCACGGGCATCTTAAATATCATCTTTTTCTCTGTTTGGCACTTTCCCGAAGGAAAGGCATCACATTTTGGACTTTTTTGATTTCATTCCGCGACCGAGACGGGTGGCGTCCCCGCCGCCCATTTCATACACTCCCCTGTCCGATTTCCCTGGCTCGGCGGCAAGACACCCCCCAAACGTCGTTTTCAGGCCCCACCCGAAAAGGAGCCCTGAATGCCCTCCTCCCTCCGTTTGCTGGTGGCCGACGCCGGTTCGGGCATGTTCCTCACCCGGGTCCGCGCGAGCCCCGCCACGGCCGGCTTCGAGCTCAGCTTCCCCGAGGCCGAGACCCCGGAGGCCCTCCGCGCCGCCGCCGCCGAGGCCGACGCCATCTACTGCTACATGTCCCGCCTGAGCCGGGAGGTCCTCCAGTCCGCCCGGCGGCTGAAGTTCATCCAGAAGCACGGCCTCACCTGCAAGAACATCGACCTGGCCGCCGCCGCCGAGATGGGGATCCCCGTGGCCACCCTCCCGCTGATGCGCAACGCGAGCGTGGCGGAGCAGGCCCTCCTCCTCATGCTGGCCTGCGCGCGCAAGCTCATCCCCGGCTACCGCGCCGTCGCCGAGTCCGCCTACAAGGAGATGGGCGTCGAACCCATCCAGACGAGCCAGTGGAACTTCAAGGGGAACTGGGCCCGGATCCCCGGCCTGACCGAGCTCTTCGGGGCCACGGCCGGGATCATCGGGATGGGCGACATCGGGATGGAGATCGCCAAGCGCTGCCGGGCGTTCGACATGGCGGTGCTCTACCACCAGCGGACCCGCCACGCCCCCGAGACGGAAACCCGCCTGGGGATGCGCTGCGCCCCGATGGACGAGCTGCTGGCCGCCTCGGACTTCGTCGTCCTCATCGTCCCCCACACCCCCGAGACCGAGGGGATGATCGGGGAGGCCCAGATCGCCCGCATGAAGCCCACGGCCACCCTCGTCAACGTGGGGCGCGGCGCCCTCATCGACGAGGAGGCCCTCGCGTGCGCCCTGCGGGAGGGGCGCCTCGGGATGGCGGGGCTGGACGTCTACCGGTGGGAGCCCCTGCCCGACGCCAGCCCCCTGCGGACGCTGCCGAACGTGGTCCTCTCCCCCCACCTGGGCGGGGGCTCGAGCCGCTCCTGGGACGTGGACATCCCCGCCGCCCTGGAGAACATCCGGCGCTTCTTCCGGGGGGAGGCCCCCACGGGGCTGGTGGCCGGCGGCTAGGGCCGGCCGCCGGGGGGGGCGGCGCTTCTCTTCCCCGGGGTGGGCTTCCGGCCGAGGGGTCTCTTATATTGGGTGAGGAAGCACCATCCCCTGCCATTCACGGGAGGGCGGCCATGGCGAACGCTTCCGCCCCGCGGAGCTACCCCGCCTACGTCAGCCTCTGGGAGTCCGGCGAGCTCGAGGCGCGCGCCCGGGCCGCGGCCGCCGGCCTGGGCCGGTGCCGGGCCTGCCCCTGGAACTGCGGGGTCAACCGCCTGAACGACGAGCGCCGGGTGTGCCGGACGGGCCGCTGGGCCCGGGTGGCGAGCCATTTCCCCCACTTCGGCGAGGAGGACTGCCTGCGGGGCTGGAGGGGGAGCGGCACCATCTTCTTCGCCTGGTGCAACCTCCGCTGCGTCTTCTGCCAGAACCACGACATCAGCCAGGAAGAAGCCGGCCGCGAGGTGCGGCCCGAGGAACTGGCCGCCATCATGCTCGATCTCCAGGAGGAGGGCTGCCACAACATCAACCTCGTCACCCCCGAGCATGTGGTCCCCCAGGTGATCGAGGCCCTCCCCCACGCCGTCCGCCGCGGCCTGCGGCTCCCCCTCGTCTACAACACGAGCGCCTTCGACTCGCTGGAGAGTCTCCGCCACCTGGACGGGGTGGTGGACATCTACATGCCCGACTTCAAGTACTGGGCGGACGCCCGGGCCAAGAGGTACCTCAAGGCCCCTGGCTACCCCGAGGCGGCCCGAGCGGCCATCCGGGAGATGCACCGGCAGGCGGGGACGCTGGAGGTCGGGGAGGACGGCCTCGCCCGCCGCGGCGTGCTGGTCCGCCATTTGGTCATGCCGGGGGCGCTGGACGACACGCGCGAGATCCTGCGCTTCCTGGCGGAGGAGCTCTCCCCCGGCACCTACGTCAACCTCATGGACCAGTACCGCCCCGCGGGCCGGGTGGGGCCGGACCGCTATCCCGAGCTCAACCGGCACGTCACCTCCCGCGAGATGGCCGAGGCCCGCCGCCTCGCGCGCGAGGCGGGGCTCCACCGCTTCGCCGAGCGGCCCTCCACCCTCTTCGCCCGGCTCCTCTGAGCCACCCGGGCCTACTTCTGCGCCCAGCCGGGGATGGGCTCCCCCGGCTTCAAGTACTGGACGAGCTCGATGGCGAGCCCGCCCGTGGTCGAGGCGTCGGCGAAGGTGAGCAGCCCGCCCCGGGAGCCGAA
>JBBTDR010000624.1:0-1998 GCA_038042665.1 Nitrospinota bacterium | reverse complement strand
CTCCCGCCCCGCACAGCATCCCCTCGGTGACGTAGGGGGTCTTGATGAACAGGTCGGTCGCCCCCCCCAGGTGCATGATGGCGATGTCGTCCCTGCGGGCGAACAGGGTGAGCCGGATGGTGTTACCGATGATGAACACCACTCCCAGCCCCAGCAGGAAGGAGAGCGTCCAGACGGCCAGGGTGACGAGCCGGATCACCCCCTCCAGGCGGCGGAGCCAGAGGAGGTCGTTCCGGGTGCGCTCCACCCCCGCCATGGTCCGCACCTGGGACATGAGCCGCTCGACGTGGGCGAGGTCGCGCTGGTCCGGCCTGAAGATCACCCGGAGGGAGGGCGGCAGGAATTCCCCGTCCAGCCCCTGGACGAGGTCGGCGTCCTGGCCGAGCCAGCCCCGCATCTCCCGGAGGGCCGCCTCGGAGCTCACCTCCTCCACGCGCTCCACCCCCGGGGAAGCGGTGACCGCCTTGCGCAGCGCCTCCTGCTCCTGGGGAGTGGCCCGGGAGGAGAGGAAGATGGTGAGCTGAAAACGCTCCCGCCAGGACTCGACCAGGGAGGAGACGTTGAGCTGCACGATCCAGAGCGCCCCGAGGAAGATGAGGCTGATGGTGGTGGTGGCCAGGGCGATGGAGGCCCCGCCCGAGTTCTCGCGCAGGTCCTTGAGCGCCTCGCGCAGGAAATAGGGGAAGCTCTGAAGCCAGCGGACCATCTATCGCCCGTCCACGAGCCGGCCGCTCTCCAGCCGCAAGGCTCGCTTGCCCGCGTACTCGACGAGGGAGTGGTCGTGCGTGGCGACCACCACGGTGGTCGCCATCCGGTTGATGGCCCGGAAAAGGTCCATGACCTCGCGCGCCATCGCCTGGTCCAGGTTGCCCGTGGGCTCGTCGGCGATGAGGAGCGGGGGGCGGTTCACCAGCGCCCGGGCGATGGCCACCCGCTGCTGCTCCCCGCCGGAGAGGAAGCGCGGGAAGACGTCCCGCTTCGAGGCCAGCCCCACGAGCTTCAGGACGGCGTACACCCGCCTCCTCGCCTCGCGGGCGGGCACCCCGATGGCCCGCTGGCAGAAGGCGATGTTGTCGAACACGGTGCGGCGGGGGAGCAGCTTGAAGTCCTGGAAGACGACCCCGATGCCCCGCCGCAGGTGGGGGAGGTCCTTGCGCCGCAGGCGGGTGATGTTGCGGCCCGCGATGAAGATCTGGCCGCGGTCCACCGCCTCGGCGCCATAGAGGAGGGAGAGGAAGGTGGTCTTGCCCGCCCCGCTCGGGCCGGTGATGAAGATGAACTCCCCGCTGGGGATGTCGAGGCTCACTTCCTGGAGGGCGAAGCCGCCCTCTTCATAACGCTTCCAAACGCCGATCAAGCGGATCATCGACCATCCGGTGCCAGGCGGCGGTTCGCGCAGCGCGGCTCAGCGGCCCACCAGCTTCCTCGCCCGCTCCACCACGTTCTCCACGGTGAAGCCGAAGCGCTTGAAATTCTCCTTAGCCGGGGCGCTCACCCCGAAGCGGTCGATCCCCAGCACATCGCCCGCGCCGCCCACCCACTCGCGCCAGCCGAAGGAGGCGCCGGCCTCCACCGCGAGGCGCGCCCGGACCCCGGGGGGAAGCACCCGATCCCGGTAGGCCGGCGGCTGCTCCCGGAAAAGCTCCCAGCACGGCATGCTGACCACCCGGGCGTCCACCCCCTCCTTGGCGAGAGCGCCCTGCGCTTCGAGGAGGACGGCCACCTCCGAGCCCGACCCGATGAGCACGGCGTCGGGCTTCGCGCCCCTCTCCTGGGAGAGGACGTAGGCGCCCCGCGGGAGGCCCTCCGCCCCCGCCGCCCGGGTGCGGTCGAGGACCGGCGGCCCCTGCCGGGTGAGGATGAGCATGGTCGGGCCCTCCGTGCGCTGGGTGGCGACTCTCCAGGCCGCGACCGTCTCGTTCGCGTCGGCGGGGCGGATGATGCACAGGCCCGGCATGGCCCGGAGCGCGGCCAGGTGCTCGATGGGCTGGTGGGTGG
>JBBTDR010000623.1:0-1665 GCA_038042665.1 Nitrospinota bacterium | reverse complement strand
TGCTCGCTGGTGTTCTACCAGCCAGAGCAACGGGCCTCCATCCCCATCTGAGCGCGAAGCGCGAAGAATCTGCTTTTGCCTTGACGAAAAGAAGAAGCAGATTCTTCGGTCGCGGAGCCTGCCCTGAGTCCTTCGCGGAGCCTGTCCTGAGCCCTTCGTTTCACTCAGGGTAAACTCCGCGAAGGGCGCAGGATGACATCCGGGGCGCTCCCGCCCGCCGGCCGGCGCATCTCGCCGCAGCGCCCTCCCTGACCCGCGTTGCCTCCCCTCTCCACCGGAAAAACCACATTTTCCCAGGCTTTTTGGGAAGATATGCGTCCGATGGCCCGGGAGCCGGGCGGGGGCCTATATTTCAGACGACACCCTGCATCCGCCCCGGGAGGAGGTATGGCCATGAAAATCTACGACCCCAAGAAGATTCTGATTCCGGTGGATTTCTCCGAGTTCACCCTGGGCGTCCTGCGGGCCGCCGTGGAGATCGCGGAGAAGTGGGACGCCGAGGCGCTCGTGCTGCACGTCGGCAAGGAATCCGACCATGCGCCCAGCGTGCCGGGCGGCTATACCTCCTACGAGGGCTACACGGGCCGGGCCGCCGCCTTCCCCGGCCGGAGCCGGCTCCTGGAGGACGCCAGGCTCCAGCTGGAGAGCCAGCTCCGGGGGATCATGCGGCAGGCCGCCGCGGGGCCGAAGGTCCGGTCCGAGGTCGTGTGGGGCGAACCGTTGAAGGAGATCCTCCGGACCGCCGGAGCGGGAGACTACGACCTGATCATCATGGCCACCCACGGCCGCCAGGGGCTGAGCCGCTTCCTCCTCGGCAGCGTGACCGAGCAGGTGATCCGCCGCGCGCCCTGCCCCGTCCTGGCCGTCCGCGCCAAGGTGGCCGAGGAGCGGCTGGTCGTGGCGGAGCTGGGTCAGGAATCGACGAACTGAAGCGGCGGCCGCCGGGCGGCGTTTCAACGCCGGGGAAGAAGCCCGGCAGAACGGAACCGCAGCGCCTGATCGCCCGCTACAAATCCTCGGGCCGGAGCCCCGTGCGCTTGGCGATGCGGGCGAGCATGCGGGGGCCGATCTCCTCGTCGTCGTGGAAGGCGAAGACGAAATCGGGCCAGCCGGGTCGGGAGAGGACGCGGTGGGAGCCCGCCTGCCGCTTGAGGCTCCAGCCCGCGCGGAGCAGGGCGGCGAGCACCCGCCGGGCCCTGGCGCTGGGCCAGGCGCTCATGCGGCGGCGAAGGAGATGCTCAGCGGGTCGGGCCCGGCCTCGCCGTGCTCCAGGCGGTCGGCGACGACGCGCAGGGCCAGCGCCTGGACCTTGGCCCTCGCCTCCTCGGCGGTCCGCCCGTAGGCCAGGGCGCCGGGAAGCTCCAGGACCTCGGCGATCCAGCGGCCGTCCTCCTCCCGCTCGACCTCGATCGTGAACGTCATCGTCGCCCCCTCATGCCCGTCGCGCCCCATTCTACCCTCAGCCGCGCCCGGAGGACAGCCCCCGCAGCGTGAGGGCCAGGATCAGGCCGGTCTCGACGGGCAAAGGCATGGGGGCTCCTTGAAAAAAGGCGGAAAAAAGACGCTGAGGGGGATGATAGCGCAGGTTCCATACAGAAGCATAAGGGGGGCCGTCATTCTTCTATGAAGGCCCGGCAGGCGGTCAAGTGTTTTTCTCCCTAAACA
>JBBTDR010000622.1:0-2805 GCA_038042665.1 Nitrospinota bacterium | reverse complement strand
CCGCCATCCGGGACCCGGCCGACCTGCACGTCATCGTGGCCGGCGGGATCCCCGGACCCCACAGCGCCCTCTGCCACGGCTGGAGCGGGGGGAGCCGGGCGGTGGCGAGAGCCTTTTGATAAAGGCAGACCACGCGGGAGCGGGCGGTGTCCCGGCCCGCGAACCTCGGCCTGATATAATTGTAGGGTCGTGATGCCTCGATGGAGAGACCCATGGACGACCCATCGCCCCGACGGGTGCCCGTTCGCCTGAGCGCCGAGCTTGCCATAGGCGCCGGGCGGGCCGGTCTCTGAGGCCGGTTCGATGCCCATCCTGCCCCTCGATTCTCCCGAGCCCTTTGCGGCGGTGCTGGGGGTGATGCTGTATCCCGGCGCGGACGCACGGGAGCGGCGGCGGGCGCGGGCGTTTGCCGCGCATTACCTTGCCGAGCCAATCCGCCAGTTTTGCGAAGCCGGCGGATTCTTGCCCCATAAGGATTTGGTGCGGATTGTTACGGATGGTGGGGAACGCCTCGACGATCTGGAGGATCGCTGGTGGGATGCCACGGCGACGGGGGAGCTCTTCAAGACATACTTCGCCCTTTTCAACACGGACCCTGCATTGGCCTCTTGGGAAAACGCCACCAGGCTCGCCCAGCTGATCGCTGCGAAACACCGGGTATCCGGCTCACGGTCGGCACTCTGGGAAGCGCGCAGCCGTTTTCTCGGGGTCGCGCATCTATGGGGCGCCTGGTGCATCCGCGGGGGACGTTTCACGCCCCGGCCGGAGGTGGGCTATGACGGCTGGCTGGACTTCCAGAGCTTCCTGGCCGAAGCCGAGATCCTCCGTCAGTGGGGCCAGTCCTGGCGCGCCCCCAGGGCGAAGGCCGAGCCGCCGCTTCCGGCGGACGTCTGGCGGGTGCCCGGCGAGTGGCGCCCGCCGGACCGCAAGCCCGGCTGGCCGGAGACGGGCGGAATTCCCGACCTGGTGATCCCGGACGACCTCCTCTCCCAACTCAGAAAAGCAGGACGCCCGCGCAAAGCGCGCTGAAACCCTGTCCAAACTTCTCCGGACAAATTTTTTCAGCCTTGGCCACCACATATATTCACTACATGCACCCGAAGCCCGCATGGGCTTCCGCCCCCCGGCCCCTCTTCGTGAGCGGCCGAGGGCATGGTCCCCAGTAAAGGAGGTATCCGAAGAAATGCCGCACACATCCCTGACTCGGCCGCGGTCCGCCGGAGGCCCCGAAACTCCCCCCCGCCCGGAGGGCGCCGGTCTCCTCCGAGACCTCCGGGTCGAGCTCCGCCCGGTCGATTCCCTCACCCCCCGGGGCAGCAACCCGCGGACCCACTCCCCGAGGCAGATCCGCCAGATCGCGGACTCCATCGAGGCCTTCGGCTTCACCAACCCGGTGCTGATCGACGCCGAAGGGCGGGTGATCGCCGGCCACGGGCGGGTCCTCGCCGCGAGACGGCTCGGCATTGAAAAGGTGCCCACCATCCGCCTCGAGCACCTGAGCGAGGCCCAGATCCGGGCCTACGTCATCGCCGACAACAAGCTCGCCGAGAACGCCGGCTGGGACCGCGAGCTCCTGGCCCTCGAGCTCCAAGGGCTGGCCGAGCTGGACTTCGATCTCTCCCTCACCGGCTTCGAGACGGCCGAGATCGACCTCTTATTCGAGGAGCTGGCCGAAGGGGACCCGGACGAGGCGGATCGGCTCCCCGAAATCCCCGACACCCCCCCCGTCTCCCGGCCGGGGGATCTCTGGCGGATCGGGCGCCACCGCCTCCTCTGCGGGGACGCCACCCAGGGGCCCTCTTATGAGATTTTGATGGATGGGAAAAAGGCCCAGATGGCCTTCACCGACCCGCCCTACAACGTCCCCATCGAGGGCCACGTCTCGGGCCTGGGCCGGGTGCATCACCGCGAGTTCCCGATGGCCTCGGGGGAGATGAGCGGGGCCGAGTTCACGGGCTTCCTCCGGAGGGCCTTCCGGAACCTCGCCGCCCACAGCACGGAGGGCTCCATCCACTTCGTCTGCATGGATTGGCGCCACCTCTTCGAGCTCCTGACCGCCGCCCGGGGGGTGTACGCCGAGCTCAAGAACCTCATCGTCTGGAACAAGACGAACGCGGGCATGGGCTCGTTCTACCGCTCCCAGCACGAGCTCATCTTCGCCTTCAAGAAGGGATCCGCCCCCCACATCAATAACTTCGAGCTCGGGCAGCACGGCCGCCACCGCTCGAACGTATGGGATTACGCGGGGGCCAACACCTTCAGGTCCGACCGGCTCGAGGAGCTGGCCCTGCACCCCACCGTGAAGCCGGTGGCCCTGGTGGCCGACGCCATCCTGGACTGCTCCCGCCGGGGCGGGATCGTCCTGGACCCCTTCGCCGGGAGCGGGACAACCCTGCTGGCCGCCGAGCGCACCGGGCGGGCCGGCTATGCCATGGAGCTCGACCCCCGCTACGTGGACGCCGCCCTCCGGCGGCTCTCGGACCACACGGGGCTCGAGGCCTTCCTCCAGGGGACGGGGAGGCGCTTCTCCGAGGTGGAGGCCGAGCGGGCGGGCGGGGAGGACGCCCGATGACGGAGGAGAGAGAGCCCCAGGGGCCCCAGGAAGAAGCCGTCGGCTACGCCAGGCCCCCCAGGCACGCCCGTTTCCCGAAGGGCCGCTCCGGCAACCCCCGGGGCCGGCCCAAGGGCACTCGGAACCTCAAGACCGACCTGATGGAAGAGCTGAGCGAGGGCATCCTGGTGCGGGAGGGGGAGCGCGCCAAGAAGATTTCCAAGCAGCGCGCCGTGGTGAAGACCTCATGACCC
>JBBTDR010000621.1:0-5436 GCA_038042665.1 Nitrospinota bacterium | reverse complement strand
CCAAGCTGCGGAACGGGTGGAACCACTCGGTGGCCTTCACCATCGGCCGGTTCCACGAGCCCATCCAGATCAAGGCGTGGAACCTGGAGGTGACGGAGCAGGCCTGCCGGGGATGCCATCAGGAGATCGTGGATGCCATCTACCCCGCCCACGCGGAGGGGGAGAAGGAGTGCGTCCGCTGCCACAGCACGGTGGGGCACCTGCGGTGAGGCCGGGTGAGCCCATGCGCGGGAGAGCAAGGGAGGGAAATGTCCATGCGGGGTAGCCGGATGGCTCTCGTCGTCCTGGTGGTGATCATCGCGGCCGCCGCGGTGGCGGGAGGGCTCGCGCTCCTGGTCAACATCATGGAGCGCAAGCAGGAGGCCAGGAACCCCTTCTACCGGGTGGTCGAGCTGAGCGACGACGTGGAGGACCCAGCCGTCTGGGGCAAGAACTTCCCCCTCCAGTACGACCGCTACCTCCGCACCGTGGACCAGGTGCGCACCCGCTTCGGCGGCAGCGAGGCCCTGCCCCGCACGCCCACGAAGGCCGACCCGCGCTCCGTCGTCGCCCAGTCGAAGCTCGAGGAGGACCCCCGCCTGAAGACCATGTGGGCCGGCTACGCCTTCGCGCGGGACTTCCGCGAGGAGCGGGGCCACGCCTACATGCTGGAGGACCAGACCTTCACCGAGCGCCAGCTCGCGGCCCAGCAGCCGGGCGCCTGCGCCCACTGCCACGCCTCGGTCTACGTGCCCTACAAGAAGCTGGGCGAGGGCGACATCACCAAGGGCTTCGAGAAGATGAACCAGATGCCCTACGCCGAGGCCCGCAAGCACCTCAAGCACTCCATCGCCTGCGTGGACTGCCACGCCCCCGACACCATGCAGCTGCGCATCACCCGCCCCGCCTTCATCGAGGGGATGCGCGCCCTCAAGGCCTCCCAGGGGGTCAAGGACTACGACGTGAACAAGATGGCCACCCGGCAGGAGATGCGCTCCTTCGTCTGCGGCCAGTGCCACGTCGAGTACTACTTCATGGGCCCCGAGAAGCGCCTCGTCTATCCCTGGGCGGAGGGGCTCAAGGTCGAGAACATGCTCTCCTACTACGACCGGGTGCAGTTCAGGGACTGGACCCACGCCGAGACGGGCGCCCCCTCCCTGAAGGCCCAGCACCCCGAGTTCGAGCTCTGGGCCCAGGGCATCCACGCCCGCTCGGGCGTCTCGTGCACCGACTGCCACATGCCCTATGAGCGGGCGGGCGCCCTCAAGATCAGCGACCACCACGTCCGCAGCCCCCTCCTCAACATCAACCGCGCCTGCCAGACCTGCCACAAATGGTCCGAGGCCGAGCTCAAGGGCCGGGTCGAGGAGATCCAGGAGCGCACCCACAAACTCCGCAACATCGCCATGGACGCCCTGATGGCCCTCATCGCCGACCTCAAGGCCGCCCGGGCCCAGGGTCTCCAGGGCCCCCCCCTGGCCGCCGCCCAGGACTTCCAGCGCAAGGCCCAGTTCTACCTGGACTTCGTCGAGGCCGAGAACTCGACCGGCTTCCACGCCCCCCAGGAGGCCGCCCGCATCCTGGGCGAGTCCATCGACTTCTCGCGCAAGGGCCAGGTGGCGCTGCGGGGCCAGGTGCAGCCGGCCTCGGCCGGCGGAAGGTGAGGGCGGCCGCCGGGGACGCGGCGGGCGTTGGCGATCTCCTCCTGAGTGAGGTAAGGTGACCCCCGTTCGCCTGGACGGCCGCCCCCCCCCGAGGTCCCGCTTGAGCCCGGTCATCTTCCAGATCGGCCCCTTCGCCCTGCGCTGGTACGGGCTGATGTACGTCCTCGCCGTCGTCGTGGGCGCCTGGCTCGTGAACAAGGAGGCCGAGCGCACCCGGCTCCCGATCACCTTCGACGAGATCATGAACTTCGGCATCCTCGCGATGTTCGCCGGCATCGCGGGGGGACGCGCCTATTACGTCGCCTTCAACTGGGACTTTTATGGGAAGCACCCCTGGGAGATCCCCCAGATCTGGCACGGCGGCCTCGCCATCCACGGCGGGCTCATCGCGGGCGTTCTCGCGGGCTGGCTCTATCTCCGCAGGCACCCCGTGCCCATGTGGCCCTTCGCCGACGCCGTGGCCCCCGCCATCATGCTGGGCCAAGTGTTCGGGCGCTTCGGAAACTTCATGAACGGGGACGCCCACGGGGTGCCCACGAGCCTCCCCTGGGGAGTGGTCTTCCCCCCCTCGAGCCTCGCGGGCCGCGAGTTCCCCGGCCAACCCATCCACCCCGTCATGCTCTACGAGCTCGCCCTCAACTTCCTCTTCTTCTTCGCGATGACGCGCTTGCGGCTCAGGCCCCACCGGCCGGGCTTCATCTTCTGCCTCTACTTTGTCTTCTACGCCCTGAGCCGCGCCGCCGTGACCGGCTTCCGCGCCGACGACCTCTGGCTCGGCCCCGTGCGCGCCCCCTACGTGGCGAGCGCCCTCATGGCCGCCGCCTTCGGCCTCGTCATCTGGCGCGGGCGGCTGTGGGAGGCTCCCGAGAAGGCCTAGGACGCCCGGTCGCCCTCCGTTTTTCCGAAATCCGCCGAAAGCACTGGACGCCTTCGAGCCGCGGCCCTCCCCTTGCCAAGGGAGGGATGGGGGGGTGAGGACCTGCCCGATGGGAGGATGGGGCGGAGGGAGCCCCGCGGGGGGGGGCGCTCCGGCGCCGATGGCGAGGCGTCCCTCTGCCTTGCGCTTTTCCCGGGGGGCCGCTACCATCCGCCCGGTTTCCCCGGTCATTCGCACCCATCTCCCTTTTAGAAGGCCCGCCGTTCCCCCTGGGGGAAAGCGGCGGGACAGAGGACGGAACGCATGGACTTCTCCCTGACCGAAGAGCAATTGGCGCTACAGAAGCTGGCCCACGAGTTCGCCGAGCGCGAGATCCGCCCCATCGCCAAGGAGCACGACCGCATCCAGGACCCCCACAAGCGCTTCCCCTGGGAGGTGGTGGAGAAGGGCGGCCGGGCGGGGCTGCGCACCCTGGCCCTGCCCGAGGAGATGGGGGGCGCCGGGGCGAACATCCTCACCCTCTGCCTGGTGGGGGAGGAGATCGCCTGGGGCGACCTCGGGGTGGCCGTCACCTTCGACCAGACCTGGAAGATCAGCCACCTCATCGAGCGCCTCACCACCGAGGAGCAGCGCTCCCGCATCCTGCCCCGCTTCCTCGAGGACCCGCGCTTCCACCTGGCCGTGGCCATGACGGAGCCCTCGGGCGGGACCGACAACATCCTCCCCTACGACAGCCCCTCGGCCGGGGTGCGCACCAGCGCCGTCCGCCAGGGGAGCGACTGGGTGCTGAACGGCACCAAGCACTTCATCTCGAACGGCGGCATCGCTAAGCTCTACTTCCTCGCCGCCCGCACCGATCCCGCCAAGGGGGTGAGCGAGGGCCTCACCTACTTCATGATCACCCCGGACATGGCGGGCTTCTCGATCGGCGAGATCCACGACAAGATGGGCCAGCGGCTCTCCCAGAACGCCGAGCTCCTCCTCCAGAACTGCCGGGTGCCGGACTCGAACCGCGTCGGCGCCGTGAACGAGGCCATGAAGGCCCGGCGGCGCTTCGTCCGGGGCTCGAACATCGAGGCGGCCGCCACCGTCCTGGGCACCGCCCGGGCGGCCCACGAGGACGCCCTGGAGTACGCCCGCAACCGGGTGCAGGGCGGCCGGCCCATCATCGAGCACCAGGCCGTGGGCTTCATGCTCTGCGACGGCTTCGCCGAGTACCAGGCCAGCCGCCAGCTCCTCCACCACGCGGCCTGGACCACCGCCCACGACGACCTCTACGACCCCAAGATGGGTTTCATGACCAAGTGCTTTGTCTCGGAGGCGGCCTTCCGCATCGCCACCCGCTCCCTCGAAGTCTGGGGCGGGATGGGCTACATGACCGAGGCCCCGATGGAGAAGTACCTGCGCGACGTGACGAGCTTCCTCCACTCGGACGGCACCAACCAGGCCATGCGCATCCGCTCCATGAACTTCCTGTGAGAGGTGAACGATGCCCGGACTGAAGATCCGCGCCGTCGAGGCCAGGCGGCTCAAGATCACCCTGGCCAAGCCCTTCTCGAGCTCCCTGGGGGTGTACAAGCACGTGGACTGCGTGGCCGTGTTCGTCCACACCGAGGGCGGCCCCTCGGGGACGGGCTACACCACCGTGCTGGGCGGGGAGGGCGGGGCGGCCATGGCCTCCTACGTGCGCGAGGAACTCACCCCCTGCATCCTCGGCCAGGACGCCCTCGCCCCCGAGGCCCTCTGGAACAAGATGTGGGCCCCCAACAAGGCGCGGCTGCGGGGGGGGATCGGCCTCTACGCCCTCTCGGCGGTGGACATCGCCCTGTGGGACATCGTGGGCAAGGCGGCGGGGCTCCCCCTCAACCGCCTCCTCGGCGGCCACCGCCAGGAGGTCCCCGCCTACGGCAGCGGGGGCTGGCACGCCCTCACGGACGCCGAGCTCCTGGACGAGGCCCAGGCGGCCGCCGGGAAGGGCATGAGCGGCTACAAGTTCAAGATCGGCACCCCGCGCGACCGTGAGCGCACCGCCATGCTCCGCAAGGAGATGGGGGACGCGTTCACCCTCTACGCGGACGCCAACCAGAAGTACAACGTGCGCGAGGCGGTTGAGGTCTCCCGCATGCTGGCCGACCTCGGGGTCGCCTGGCTCGAGGAGCCCGTGATCGCCGATTCGCTGGACGACCTGGCCGAGGTGGCCCGCCTGAGCCACGTGCCCGTCGGGGCGGGCGAGAACGTCTACATGCGGTGGGGCTTCCGGGAGATCTGCGCGCGGCGCGCCGCCGCCTATCTCCAGCCCGACGTGGGCCGCTGCGGGGGGATCACCGAGCTCATCAAGGTGCTCCACCTGGCCGACGCCTACAACCTCCCGGTGGCCACCCACCTGGCCCACGACGTTTCGGTCGGCGTCGTCGGAGCCTCCCCGGCCGGGAGCATGGTGGAGTACATGGAGCTCTTCCCGGCGGGGACGCTGACCCGGGAGTTCCGGGTGGAGAGGGGGCGCGTCCGCGTCCCCGAGGTGCCTGGGCACGGGGTGGAGTTCGCCCCCGAGGCGTTCAAGCGCTACGCCGCGGACTGAGCCGAGCGACCGGCCTGGCGCCTCCCGCGCCGGCCTCCTGAGGGGAGAACGACATGAGGCTTCTGACCTACGACTACCGGGGTGTCCGCCGCGTGGGGGTGTACGTCGGGGAGAAGGTCGCCCACCTCTCCCGCATCGCCGGCCTCCTGGGCCAGCCCGACCTCGCCGCCGGCTCCATGCGGGAGCTGATCGCCCGGTGGGAGACGGTGGGCCCGCGCGTCCGGGCGCTGGTGGCCGAGGCCGAAAAGCGGGCCAAGGACAAGGACATCGCCTCGGTCCTGATAGACCCGGACAGCATCACCTTCCTGCCGCCCGTCCCCGATCCCCCCAAGAACATC
>JBBTDR010000620.1:0-1146 GCA_038042665.1 Nitrospinota bacterium | reverse complement strand
ATCATGAAGAAGGAGAATTTCAAAACACGACCTCCGCACCCGCCTGCCGGAAAAAGACAAGCCCTTTCGCCAAGAGCCCCCTAGCCTAGCAAGATCGGCGGAGGGTGGGAACCAGGCCCCGCCCCCGCGTTCCGGCCCCTCCCTTGCGGCGCCGGCCCCGTTCAGCCATTATCCGGGCGCCCGCCCCCCCGCTGGATGGGCGGGGGCTGAGACGCCGCCGCTTCAGGATGGGGGAATGAGCCAGACGCTCCGGCAGGACCTGCGAAACTTCGCCATCATCGCCCACGTGGACCACGGCAAGACCACCCTGGTGGACGCCATGCTCTGGCAGAGCGGGATCTTCCGCGAGGGCCAGGCGGTGGCCGAGCGCGTGCTCGACTCCATGGACCTGGAGCGCGAGAAGGGCATCACCATCATGGCGAAGAACTGCGCCGTCACCTACGGCGGGGTGCGCTTCAACATCGTGGACACCCCGGGCCACGCCGATTTCGGGGGCGAGGTCGAGCGCGTCCTCTCGATGGTGGACGGCGTCATGCTCCTGGTGGACGCCTCGGAGGGCCCCCTCCCCCAGACCCGCTTCGTGGTGAGCAAGGCGCTGGCGCTGGCGCTGCCCTTCGTGGTGGTCATCAACAAGGTGGACCGCTCGGACGCCCGCCCGGCCGAGGTGCTGGACGAGGTCTACGACCTCTTCATCGACCTCGACGCCTCGGAGCGGCAGCTGGAGTTCCCCGTGCTCTACGCCGTCGCGCGCGAGGGCCGGGCCGGGTCCGCGCCGGACCGGCTCGAGGAAAACCTGGAGCCCCTCTTCCGCGCCCTCGTCGGCGCCATCCCGGCGCCCGCCTACGACGGCGGGGCCCCGCTCCAGATGCTCATCTCGCGGCTGGAGTACGACAACTACGTGGGCCGCCTGGCCATCGGCCGGATCTGGAACGGCACCCTCCGCGCCAAGGCCCCCGCCGTGGTGCTGGGCCGGGATGGCGGGAGCCAGATAGGGGAGGTCACCGCCCTCTTCGGCTTCGACGGCCTCCAGCGCCAGCCCGTGGCCGAGGCCCAGGCCGGGGACATCGTCGCCGTGGCGGGCTTCGAGGAGGTGAACATCGGGGACACCATCGGGGACCCCGAGAGCCCCCCCGCCCGCCCCCCCGC
>JBBTDR010000619.1:0-2025 GCA_038042665.1 Nitrospinota bacterium | reverse complement strand
AGGGCCGCGGTGGTCCGCGGGGCGGTCCAGCGACTCCCTTCGCTCCAGGCGCCCACCTCCACATCGAGGATTGCCCCCGCCGCGTCCGGGCGGTCTTCGCCGGCGAAACCATCGCGGACAGCCGGCGGGCGAAGCTCCTCCTCGAGCGCGGCCACCGGCCGGTGTACTACTTCCCCCCGGCGGACGTGCGGATGGAGTTCCTCGCCCGCACCTCCCACTCCACCCACTGACCCTGGAAGGGGGAGGCGTCCTACTGGACGCTCGCGGCCGGGGGCCGGACCGCCGAGAACGCCGCCTGGAGCTACGAGAACCCGCTGGAGGAGGCCGCCGGCGTGGCGGGGTGCCTCGCCTTCTACTGGGACCGGGTGGACAGCCTCCTCGTGGACGGCGAAAAGCAAGGGGGCCGGACCCAAAAACCGGGGTTTACACCCCGCCCTGAGAGAAGGTAGAGTAGCCGTGACACGGCAATCATTTATGTCATGCGTGGCGGGTCCCCCCCGCAGGAGGGCGTGAAATGGCCGACGGCTCCGAACATCGCCGTTTCCCGCGGTTTCCCATCAATTTCGTGCTGTTTCCGGTCTTGATCAGCGCCCCCGCCCTGACCGACCTGACCCTCGACCCCCACGACATCAGCATGGGGGGGTTCAAGGTCCTCCTCCCCGAGGAGCCCACCGTGGGGGAGACCTTCGCCTCCTCCATCGAGCTCCGGGGCAAGCCCTACGACGGCTGCCAGGTGCGGGTGGCCTGGACCCAGAAGAACAGCACCCGGCCCCCCTCCTGGACCACCGGCCTCGCCCTCATCCTTCCCGAGCAAGGCAGGCAAGATTTCCAGGGCCGCCTCCAGACCGTCCTGACCGATGTG
Organism: Nitrospinota bacterium; assembly: GCA_038042665.1. Lineage (GTDB taxonomy): Bacteria > UBA8248 > UBA8248 > UBA8248 > UBA8248 > 2-12-FULL-69-37. The sequence continues at coordinate 1,163 of JBBTDR010000619.1, read as the reverse complement.
GGCACCCCCCCCCGAGGGGACGCACCCCTCCAATGACGGCTGAGAAGCTCACCCAGACCGAAGCCGAGTGGCGGGCTCGGCTCACCCCCGAGCAGTACCAGGTCGCCCGCCAGGGCGGCACCGAGCGCGCCTTCACGGGAACCTACTGGGACTGCCACGACGAGGGGGTCTACCGCTGCGTCTGCTGCGGGGCGGAGCTCTTCCGCTCCGCCGAGAAGTTCGACTCCGGCACCGGCTGGCCGAGCTTCTGGCTCCCCGCCGCGAAGGAGAACATCGCCACCCGCGAGGACGCGAGCCACGGCATGCGCCGGGCCGAGGTCCTCTGCGCCCGCTGCGGCGCCCACCTCGGGCACCTCTTCCCCGACGGCCCCCCGCCCACGGGGCTCCGCTTCTGCATCAACTCGGCGTCGTTGAACCTGGAGAAGAAGTAGGCGCGGCTCAGCGCCCGTCGAAGAGGCGCTCCACCGCCCGGGCGAGCTGGCCCAGGCTGCCCACCTCGTGGAGGGCGTCGCAGAGGGGGGCGTAGGCGGGCATGTCGGAGTCCCCGCTGCCCCAGAGGTGGGGCGGCTCGGGGTTCATCCAGACGAGCCGGCGGGCCCGGCCCCTCAGGGCCTCGATGCAGTCCAGGCGCGGGTCGTTGAAGTTGTTGCGCCCGTCCCCGAGGACGATGACCGTCGTCCGCCGGTCGATGTGCCCCATGTGATCCCGGCAGAGGGTGGCGAGCGAGGCGCCCAGGTCGGTGTTGTAGGAGCCGGGCGGCAGCGCCCGCAGCACCCGCGCCACCGCCCGCTGGGGGCGGTTCTCCTCGAACCAGTGCGAGATGTCCATGAGCCGGTCGATGAAGGCGTAGCTCTTCGTGCGCGCCACCTGGTCCTGCAGCTCGTAGATGAGGGTGAGCATGAACTCGGCGCAGTGGCGCACCGAGGTCGAGACGTCGCACAGCACCACCAGCTTCGGCTTGAGCACCCTCCGCTTGCGCCGCAGCTCCAAGGGCACCCCGCCGTAGCGCAGGTTCGCCCGCATGGTGCCCCGCATGTCGATCCGGCCCTTCCGCGCCCGGCGCTGGCGCAGCGCCGCCCGGCTGCGCAGGTGCGCGGCCAGCCGCCGCACCTCCTCGCGCAGGCGCTCGACCTCGCGCTCGCTCAGCCCCCGGAAGGGCAGGT
>JBBTDR010000618.1:0-1366 GCA_038042665.1 Nitrospinota bacterium | reverse complement strand
AGATGATCGGGGAGATGTACACCCGCCTCGAGACCGCCCGGATGATCCTCTGGCGCACCTCTTGGGCGGTGGACCACGCCGAGCACTTCGACCCCAAGCTCTCCTGGGCGACCAAGGTGTTCTGCTCCGAGTCGGCCTACGAAGTCTGCCGCCTGGCGCTCGAGGTGCACGGCGGGCTGGGCTACATGCGGGAGTGCCCGGTCGAGAAGTACCTGCGCGACGCCATCTCCTTCCTGCACGGCGCGGGGAACAACCACATCTTCCGGATCAAGATCAGCGGGAGCATCACGGGCTTCCCCGTCCACTGAGATTTCAAGCCCGGGGCCGCGCCCCGGGCCGAGGAGCGCAAGCATGCGGGATTTCGAGGGGAAGGTCGCGATCGTGACCGGCGCGAGCCGGCGCATCGGCGCCGCCATCGCCGTCGAGCTGGGCCGGCGGGGCGCGGCCGTGGTCGTCAACTACCTGACGCGAAAGGATCTGGCCGAGCGCGTCGGGGGGCAGGTGGAGGCCGCCGGGGGCCGGGCGCTGGTGCACCAGGCGGACGTGCGCGACCGCCTGGCCATCCGCGCCATGGTGGACCGGACGGCCGAGGCGTTCGGGGGGGTGGACATCCTGATCAACAACGCCCGGTCCATCCATCCCAAGGGTTCCTTCCTGGAGATGACCTGGGAGAAGCACATGTTGCCCATGATCGAGGTGCACCTGGCCGGCGCCTTCCATTGCTGCCAGGCGGCGGTGCCTCACATGATCCGGCGGGGCGGCGGGGCGATCCTCAACCTCCTGAGCATCTCCTTCCGGCGGGGGGACCCCAATCTCCACGCCTATTCGGCGGCCAAGGCGGCCCTGCGCAGCTTCACCATGACCCTGGCGTCCGACCTGGGCCGGCAGGGGATCCGCGTCAACTCCATCTCGCCCGGCACCACCGAGACGGAGGAGTTCCGCGCCCGCTACACCGACGAGGAGCGGGTCCGGATGCGCCAGGAGATTCCCCTGGGCCGCATCGCCGTCCCCGAGGAGGTGTCCGGCGCCGCCGTGTTCCTCTGCTCCGAGGAGGCCCGCTACATCACGGGCGTGGACATTGTCGTGAGCGGGGGGAGGAGCATCCCCTTCTGAGCGGGAACCCGGGGCGGCGCCGCGCCCCGGGGCGCGATCGTTCCGCGAATCCGAGGAAACGCCCATGGTCGAATCCGCCGAGTTGCCCAAGGGAACCGCACGCTTTCCCGCCGACTTCGTGCACCGCTTCATCGCCTCCGTCTTCCAGGCGGTGGAGGTGCCCGAGGACCACGCCCGCCTGATGGCGGACGTCCTCACGAGCGCCGACCTGCGCGGCATCCGCAGCCACGGCCTGGGCCGGGTGCCCGCCTTC
>JBBTDR010000617.1:0-2862 GCA_038042665.1 Nitrospinota bacterium | reverse complement strand
GGCTAGACGATGGGGACGCTCGGGCGCGGGCGCATGAGGCCCCGCGCGGGGCCTGACTTATACGGGTTTTCGCCCCGCCCGTCCACCCGGGGGTCCGCAAAAATCCGGTGGCGCCCCGGGTGGCTTCCCCCCTCGCCGCGCCTCAGCCGCCGGGCCTGAGCGTCACCAGGGCCGCCCCCGCGAGGGTCAGCACCGCCCCCGCGGGCACCCGCCAGGTGAGGTGCTCGGCCCGCCGGAAGAACACGAGGGCGATCAAGACGGTGTAGAGCGGCGAGGTCTGGATGAGGGGGAGCAGCCGGTACACCTCCCCCCGCTGGAAGGCGTTCACGTAGAGGAATATCCCCAGCCCCGCCGCCACCCCGCACAGGAGGAAGGGCACGGGGCCCTTCCGCCACTCCTGGGCGATGCGGCGGCCGCCCAGGCGGAACCAGGCGAACCCCGCCACCATGAGCGCGGCCGTCACCACCCCCACCACCGAGCCGGCGAGGGGATGGGGGAAGGCCTTGAGCCCGCTCCGCCAGAAGACGGCCCCCGCCCCCGCCGCCACCGCCGCCGCCACGGGCCACAGCGCGTCGGCCCTCCGCCAGCGCCCGTGGGTGCGGCCCGAGGAGAGGGTGGCGACCCCCCCGGCCACGAACACCACCCCCGCGAGGTGGTACCAGGCGGGCCGCTCCCCGAGGAAGATCACCGCCAGGAACGCCCCGACGAGGGGGGAGCTCCCCTTGATGGGCGCCGCGCGCGCCACCCCGATTTTCGAGATGCCGACGAGAAAGAAGATCATGAAGAGGCCGGGGTTGCCCGCCCCGCCCGCCGCCACGCGCAGGTAGTCGGGGCCCAGCGGCGGGAAGCGCAGCCCCAGCACCAGGGCCGCCCCGAAGAGGAACGCCAGCTCCCCCAGGAGGGTGAACACCGCCCCCGCGAGGGGGTCCCGCCCCTGGAGGCCCCGGCGGGCGAACATGTCCGCCGCCGTGAAGCACAGGGCCGAGCTCAGGGCGAAGGCGGCCGCGGCGTCGAGGGTCACCGCATCCTCACGAGGGAAGGCCGCGGGAAAGAGCGGGCCGGGAAAGCAACGCTTTCACCCCCCTCTCCCCCGGGAGAGGGGGAAATACCCGGAACGAACGGCGCACCGGGACCTGGCGCCTACACGCCGAACGCGCCCGGGTCTCGCAGGAACTCGCGCGCGGCCTGGACGAACACCGAGACTCCCACGGGCAGGGCGTCCTCGTCCAGGTCGAAGCGGCTCGAGTGCAGGCTGTGGACGATGCCCCGCGCCTCGTTGCGGATGCCGACGCGGAACATCGCCGCGGGCCTCTCCCGGGCGATGTAGGCGAAGTCCTCCGCCCCCATCGAGAGGGGCATCTCCACGAGCTTCCCCTCCCCGAGCGCCTCGCGCGCCGCGCGCTCGATGAGGCCCGTCGCCTGGGCGCTGTTGACCAGCGGCGGGTAGCCCGGGACGAACTCGAGCTCCGCCTCGGCCCCGAAGGCCAAGGCTATCCCCCGGAGGGTCTCCTCCATCCGGCCCTTCATGGCCCCGCGGGTCTCCTCCCGGTGGGTGCGCATAGTGCCCATGAGGCGCACCTCGTCGGGGATGATGTTGTAGGCCGTCCCCGCCTCCAGGCGGGTCACCGAGATCACCCCCGCGTCGAAGGGATCGACGTTGCGGCTCACGATGGCCTGGAGGGCGGTGATCGCGTGGGCCGCCGCCACGATCGGGTCGCGCGACTGGTGGGGGTAGGCGGCGTGGCTCCCCTTCCCCCGGATCGTGATGTGGAACTTGTCCGAGGCGGCGAGCACCGGGCCGCCGCGCGTGCCCACCGTCCCCACCGGCAGGGCCGGCAGGACGTGGGCGGCGATGGCCATGTCCACCCTCGGGTCCTCGAGGACCCCCTCCTCCACCATGCGGCGGCCCCCCGCGCGGCCCTCCTCGGCGGGCTGGAAGATGAACTTCACGTTCCCCCCGCAGCCCTCGAGCCACCGGGGGTTCTGGGCCAGCAGGCGGGCCGCGCCGAGGAGCATGGCGGTGTGGGCGTCGTGGCCGCAGGCGTGCATCTTGCCCGGGGTGCGGCTCTTGTAGGGGGCGTCGTTCGCCTCCTCGATGGGCAGGGCGTCCATGTCCGCCCGGATGCCCAGGGTGGGCCCGGGGCGCCCGGTGCGGAGGACCCCGACGACACCCGTCTCGGCGACGCCCGTCCTCACCTCGAGGCCCCACTCGGCGAGGGCCTGGGCCACGCGCTTGGAGGTCTCGTGCTCCTCGTAGCCCAGCTCGGGCCGCATGTGGATGGCGCGGCGGGTCTCCACCAGCCAGGGCTTGAGCGCCTCGGCCGCCGCGCGGACGGGATGGGGCATCGTCGTCTCCTCTGGCTCCTCAGAAATCCCCGGGGCCGAACCCCGGCGCGCGCCGGAGGGCCTCCTTGATCTCCTCACGCTTGTGCTTGAGGGTGGTGGTGCGGGGGAGCGACTCGCCGGGCCAGACGTACACCCCGCTCACCCGCTTGTAGTCCGCGAGCCCCGCGCACAGACGCCGGATCGCTTGCTCGGCCCCGGCGCGCCGCGCCCCCTCCTCCGGGGGGAGAGGCCCCTCGGGGTCGGGCACCACCACGGCGAAGACCTCCTCCGCCCGCCCGGCCTTGCGCCCAATGACGCAGACCTCCTTGAAGAGGGGGCTCTTGGCCAGCTCCTCCTCCACCTCCTCGGGATAGACGTTCTTGCCCGACTCCAGGACGATGACGTTCTTCACCCGCCCGCAGATGGTCAGGTAGCCCTCCCCGTCCGCCCGGCCGATGTCCCCCGTGCGGAACCAGCCGTCCACCAGCACCTCGGCCGTCAGGGCGGGGGTGTGAAAGTACCCCTGCATGACGTTGG
>JBBTDR010000616.1:0-1087 GCA_038042665.1 Nitrospinota bacterium | reverse complement strand
CCGCAAATCCCGCGAACCTCTCCGTAGAGGGCCGCCTTCGCCACGGTGTTTATGTAGCCTCGGGACAAGCCCGAGGATGAGGGACAGGGGAATGAGGTCCGAACCCTGGCCGCCCCTAGAACGGCCAGGTCCGCCGCTTCCGGCTGAAGCCGAGATAGCCGATATTGGCGCCCAGCCGCAGGCCGACGCCCGCGCGGATCGGGGCCAGGATCACCTCGTCGGACTGCAGGTAGTGCACCCCCACGCCGCCCACCAGATAGGCCGAGCCTTCCACCCCCGGGAAGCGCTGGAAGAGGATCTCCGGATACTGGAGATTGTAGCAGAGGGTGAAGACGCGCGATGCGTTGCCGCCCAGGTCCCAGCCCACCGACGGGCCCTGCCAGAAGACCTCCATCGGCTGGCGGTTCTTCATATAGAGCAGGCCCTTGCCATAGCGGGCGCCGACCGAGATCGCGCCCGAGGCCTCCTGGCCGGCGATGTAGGCGGTGGGCTTGCCGTTGTCGCGGAACACCCGCTCGATGGCGCCACCGGCGGCCTCCGCGGTCACCCCCAGGAAGTCGGAGACGTTGTTGACCATCTCCTCCCGGGTGAAGGGTTCGGCCGGGGCCGGGCCGGGATAGTTGGCGTTGGAACCCGGGTCGGTGGGGGTTTGGCCCTGATAGGGCGGCGGGGCGGCCGGATAGTTCGGCGTCTGGTAAGGGCCAGGCTGGCCCTGGTCCTGGGCCTTGGCGGCCCCGGCGGCGCCCAGCGTGGCCAGGCCCGAAACGATCAGTGTGCGGCGATCCATGGAAGTCCCCGAATGAAGGCGGCGGCAGCCTCCCATCCCCTGGCGCCATCAATGCGGCGGCGCAGCTTAACGTCCGATTAAGCATGATGGCCCGGCAGGGGCCGCTGCGCCCTCGCAGGAGCGCCGGAATGTGGTAGAGGCTGGCCCACCATGAGCACCCCTATTTCCAACATCCGCAACTTCTCCATCGTCGCCCACATCGACCACGGCAAGTCGACCCTGTCCGATCGCCTGATCCAGGAGACCGGCGGCCTCACCAAGCGTGAGATGACCGAGCAGGTTCTGGACAACATGGAGATC
>JBBTDR010000615.1:0-3371 GCA_038042665.1 Nitrospinota bacterium | reverse complement strand
ACTCGGGCTCGGCCCCCCAGCGGTGCTTGAGGAGGACGCGGGCCAGGTTCGCCCCCGCGAGGGACCAGGCGTCGAGTCCCACGCGCCGCAGGGCGTCGGCGGGCGCGCGGCAGTAGAGCTGGATGCTCTCGACCGGTCCCCGGCTCGCGATGCCCACCCCCGGCACGTAGGCGGAGCCGGGGGCGTGGAAGAGGGAGAAGGAGGAGACGAGGGCGCCGTCGAGGGCGCCCGCGCGCAGCATCTCGCTCAGCCGGGAGGGGGGCTGGACGTGGAGCTCGACGTCCTCCCGGCCCTCGAGGGCGACGGTGAGGGGCTTGGTGTTGAGGTAGGGAACGTCGCCGAGTTTCAGGCGAGGACCGCCCATTGCTCGCCCTCGCGGACCACCTCGCGGTAGAGCGTGTCCCGCTCGACGGGCACGCGCCCGGCCTCGACGATGAGGCGGCGGATGTCGTCCACGCCGAGGCGCTGGGGCGTCTGGGCGCCGGCCATGTGGTAGATCTTCTCCTGGACCACGGTGCCGTCGAGGTCGGCCACGCCGTAGCGCTGGCTGATCTGCGCGATGGCGAGCCCCACCATGATCCAGTAGGCCTTGATGTGGGCGATGTTGTCGAGGAGCAGGCGGGCGATGGCGTAGGTCTTCAGGTCCATCATCCCGCCCGCGGCGGGGATGTCCGCCATCTGGGTGTTGGCCGGGTGGAAGGCGAGCGGGATGAAGGCGGTGAAGCCGCCCGTCTCGTCCTGGAGGTCGCGCAGGCGCAGCATGTGGTCCACCCGGTCGGCGCCGGTCTCGACGTGGCCGTAGAGCATGGTGCAGGTGCTCCTGAGCCCCATGCCGTGGGCCACGCGGTGGATGTGCAGCCAGTCCTCCGCCGAGTGCTTGCCCTTGCAGATCCTCGAGCGGGTGGGCTCGGCGAAGATCTCGGCGCCGCCCCCGGTGAGGGAGCCCAGCCCGGCCTCGACGAGGGCCCGGAGGGTGTCCTCGACGCTCAGCTTGGCGACGTGGTCGGCCAGCCAGCGGACCTCGGTGGCGGTGAAGCACTTGAGGTGGAGCTGGGGGTGGATGCGCTTGATGCCCCGGATCATCTCCAGGTAGTAGCCCAGGGGGAGGCCGGGGTGGAGGCCGCCGACCATGTGGAACTCGGTGCGGCCCCGGCCGAGCTCCTCGGCCATCTTGAAGATCTCGTCGAGGGAATACTCGTAGGCGTCCTTCTGGCCCTCCTTCTTCCCGAACGCGCAGAACTTGCACGCCTTCCACAGGACGCAGATGTTCGAGTAGTTGATGTGGCTGTTGACGTTGTAGTAGGTGCGGTCCCCGTGCATGCGCTCGCGCACGAGGTTGGCCATGTGGCCGATGGCGTTGAGGTCGCTCGAGGCGTCGAGGCGGAGCCCCTCCTCGCGGGAGAGGTGCACCCCCGCCTCCACCTTCCCGAAGATGTCCGCCAGCTCGCCCCGGCGCAGCCGCCGGGCCATGTGGGAATCGGCCATCATTTCGCCCTGATTTGTCCGAAAACCAACCACTTTCGAGCCCCGAAAGTGTCATCCGGGGGCCAGGGGCCTGTCAACGGGCGCGGGTTCACGGCCCCGGGAAGGCCTGGGGGGGTTTCTCCGGGCCCGAGGGCTTCTTGGTCGTCCGGAGCCGGCGGCGGGGGGAGCGGCGCAGGCCCTCGCGGGCGCCGATCTCCTCCTCCTTCGCCTCGTCCTGGTAGGCGGGCCCCTTCTCGAAGGCGAACTTGCCGAACACGTTGCGGAGGGACTTGAGGCCGGGGGCCAGCTCCTCATCCTCGGGGGAGCGCGAAGGGTCCTTCGGGTCTCCGGGCTTCTCGGTCATGGGTTCCTCCCCGGGAGGGCGGCCTCGATGGCGCGGGCGAGGCGGGGGTCCTCGGGCGCGGTGGCGGCGGGGAACCACCCCCGCAGCTCCCCGTCCGGGCCGACGAGGTACTTGTGGAAGTTCCACCGCGGGGCGGCCTCGGGGCCCAGGCGCTCCGCCGCCCAGCGGTAGAAGGGATGGGCCCCCACCCCACTCACCGCCTGCTTGGAGGCGAGGGGGAAGGTGACCCGGTAGTTCACCTCGCAGAACTGCTTCACCTCCTGATTCGTGCCGGGCTCCTGGCCCCCGAAGTCGTTCGAGGGCACCCCGAGCACCACCAGCCCGCGCCCGCGGTAGCGCTCCCAGAGCTTCTGGAGCCCCGCGTACTGGGGGGTGTAGCCGCAGAGGGAGGCGGTGTTCACGACGAGGAGGGCCTTGCCCTTGAACCACTCGAGGGGGAGGGGCTTCTCCTCGATCGAGGTGAAGGCGAAGCGATGGGCCGTCTCCGCGGCGGCCGCCCCCCCGGCCAGGGCGCAGGCGAGGATGCACGCCCCGGCGAGGCGGCGGAGCGCCCCCCTCCGGCTCATTGCTCGCCCAGGAGGGGGAGCTTGGGATCTTCGTACTCGGGGCCGAAGACGTTGATCACCTCGGGGGCCGAGAGCTTGAACTGCGGCGAGACCGAGGCGATGAGGCTCAGCCGCGCGAAGATGTAGATGTCCTTCTCGGCGGCGAGCTCCAGGACCGTGGGGGAGGTCCACTTCGCGGCGAACGAGGCGCCCGCCTTCCCGCTCTTGATGGAGAGGTCCGGGCGCTTCTGCTTCAGGCTCGCCGCGTCGGCGGGGCCGAACTCCATCGAGATCGCGAAGCCCCTCACCCGCAGCCCGCTCACCTGGGCCATGACGTACTCCCGGCCCAGGTCCTTCCGCAGGAGGCTCTCCGCCGGGAGTGCCAGAAGCATCCCGCCGTAGGGGTTCTCGGCGAGGCGGTCCACCGCGAAGCCCTGGATGCGGACGGTCACCTTGTCCGCCTTGTCGAGGGCCGCCTCGAGCTCAAGGTCCAGCGGCTCCAGGGGGTTCCTCAAGAGCAGGCTCGGGAAGGTGCGCTCGAGGGTGAAGCGCTGCTCCTTGCAGGCGGCCAGGCCGCCCTCCTCGACGGGGAGGGGCGAGGCGCCCTTGGCCTCGAGGATGGACCACCGCATGCGGTAGCCGCCGGTGTTGGTGCGGCGCCAGACCGAGCCCGGCCCCACCTGGTCCGAGGGGCCGAAGAAGACCCCGCCCTGCAGGCCGTCTACGTGGGCGCGGTGCAGCGGGCGGTCGAGCTCGGTGCGACGCTCCGCCGAGGGGTCGCCGTGACCTCGTTCTCGCAGGACGACGACGGGGTCGACGTCGTGCTCGACGACGGCAGCCGCCTGCGGTCGCGCTGGCTGGTGGGCTGCGACGGTGGACGCAGCCTGGTGCGCAAGCAGCTCGGCATCCCGTTCCCCGGCGACGCGGCGACCACCGAGTGGCTGCTCGGCGAGGTGGCGGTGACCGCGACACCGGACGAGGTCGCCGCCGTGTCCGAT
>JBBTDR010000614.1:0-7010 GCA_038042665.1 Nitrospinota bacterium | reverse complement strand
GCCACCGCCAGGAAGTCGAAGACCAGGTAGCCCGGCATGATGGGGGAGAACCAGCCCCTCCGCCGCCTCGGGGGCGCGGCGGGACGGGGGAGCGGAGCCTCCTCGGGAGGAGGAAGCTCCTTCGGGGCCGGGGAGCGCAGGGACTGCCCGGCGCCGCGCCCGGGGGCCGGGCCCGGAAGCGCGGGCCGCCTCCGGGAGGGAGGCATATTCAGGCGGCGCGGACGGCGGGACATCGGAGGAGCTCTCCCCGGGCGGAGGAGCCGCGCGCGGGCGGGAGCGCTAGGCCTGCACCGCTCCGCACGAGATGGTGAACGCCTGGCCGGTGATGCCGCGCGCATCCTCGCTGGCCAGGTAGGCGGCCATGCCGGCCACCTCGGAGGGGTCGAGGAAGCGCTGCATGGGGATCTCCTCCCGGAGCTTCCGAAAGGTCTCCTCCTCCCCGCGCCCCTGCCCGCCGAAGCGGACGAAGTCCTCCCTATTGTCGGAGATCATGCGGGTTTCCACAAAGCCCGGGCAGATGGCGTTTACGGTCACCCCCCGGCCCGCCACCTCCAGGGCGGCCGAGCGCACCAGCCCGATCACCCCGTGCTTGGCGGCGTGGTAGGCGCTCCGGTTGGCCCCGCCCACCTTGCCCGAGACCGAGCTCATCGCGATCACCCGGCCCCAGCCGCGCCGGGCCATGGCCGGGAGCACCGCCCGGGTGGCCCAGAAGACGCTCGAGAGGTTCACCCGCAGGATCTCGTCCCAGAGGGCGTCGGTGGTCCCCTCCACCGGGGCGTGGCGGAGGAACCCGGCGTTCGCCACCAGGATGTCCAGCCCGCCCCAGGCACGGTTCACCTCCTCGGCCACCTTCTCGATCTGGCCCGCGGCGCCCACGTCGCAGGGCAGCGCGAGGCCCCTGCGGCCCTTGGCCTCGACCTCCCGGCGCACCGCCTCGATCTCGGACCGCGTGCGCGCGGCGACCGCCACGTCCGCCCCCTCCGCCGCGAAGGCGAGGGCGATGGCCCGGCCGATGCCCCGGCCCCCGCCCGTCACCAGCGCCCTCCTCCCCTCAAGCCGCATCGGCTTGCCTCTCCCCCGCCGCGGCCTCGGCCTCGCGGGCGGCTTCGCCGAAGAACGCCTCGACGGCCGCCGCCGTCTCCTCCAGGCTCTCGGCCCGGTTCACCCGCTCCCGGAAGGCCGCCCCGCCCCGCATGCCCTTGGTGTAGGCGGCCAGGTGCTTGCGGGCGTGGAGGACGGCCTGCCGCTCCCCCAGCTCCTCCCCCAGGCCCGCGAGGTGCTCCCGCACGACCGCCCGGCGCTCCTCCAGCGAGGGCGGCGGGGGAAGCTCCCCGGTGCGGAGCCAGTGGATGAGGCGGGAGAAGAGCCAGGGGTTGCCGATGGCCCCCCGCCCGATCATCAGGCCGTCCACGCCGGTGCGCTCGATCATCCGCATGGCGTCCCCGGGGGTGAGGATGCTCCCGTTCCCCAGGACGGGAACGGACACGGCCCGCTTGACCCGGGCGATGGCCGCGAGGTCCACCGTCCCCCCGAACATGGCCTGGCGGGTGCGGCCGTGGACGGTGATGGCCGCGGCCCCGGCCTCCTCGACCGTCCGGGCGAAGCGCTCGGCCTGCTGGACACCAATGGTGTCCCAGCCCGTGCGCATCTTGACGGTGACGGGCCCGCGCACCGAGCGGATCATGGCCGAGACGATCTCCCCCGCCCGCTCCGGATGGCACAGGAGGGCGGAGCCCGCTTCGGTCCGGGTGATCCTCTTGACCGGGCAGCCGCAGTTGAGGTCGATGACGTCCGCCCCCGCCTCCTCCACGATGGCGGCGGCCTCCCCCATCATCACGGGGTCCGAGCCGAAGAGCTGGATGGAGACGGGCCGCTCCGCCGTCTCCATCCGCATGAGGGCAAAAGTCTTCGGGTGGCGGCGGACGAGGGCCTGGCTGCTCACCATCTCGGTGGCCACCATCCCCGCTCCCCGGGAGGCGACCAGCCGCCGGAAGGGCAGATTCGTGTAGCCCGCCATGGGGGCCATCACGAGGCGGCTCCTCAGGCGCAGCCCGCCGATCTCCAGGGGCTCCCGGAAGCCCTCGGGAGGGGGAGGCGCCTCGTCCAGCGCCTCTTCGATCTCGGGGGGGCCTGCTTCTTCGGGCCGCATGGGGTCCTATCCTCTCCCCCGGCTCTTCTTCCGGGCCACCGAGACGCCGCCGGGGCTGTCCAGCTCCCAGGCGGGGTCGGCGTCGAGCTCCAGATAGTCCATCCCCGGCGCCCCGCCCTGGCGCCCCAGGGCGAAAGAGCCGGCGCAGGCGATCATGGCCGCATTATCCGTGCAATAGCACCGGGCGGGAAGATGGAGGGTCCAGCCCGAGGCTTGGGCCCGCTGGGCGAGGCTCTCCCGCAGCCAGCGGTTGGCGGCCACCCCGCCGCTCACCGAGACCGCCTTCAGCCGCTGGGCCTTGAGCGCCCGCGCCGTCTTCTCGACCAGGACGTCCACCACCGCCTCCTGGAACCCGGCGGCAAGGGCCTTGGCCTCCCCCGCCGGCATCCCGCCGGGGCGGGCCCAAGGCGCGAGGGAGGGGTCATCGCGGTAATAACCCCTTTCCCTCAAATACATGAAGGCCGCTGTTTTCAGCCCACTGAAGCTGAATTGATAAAGTTTATCCTCAAGATAGGGCCGGGGCAATCCGACGGGCGCCTCGCCGGCCCGGGCTTCGGCATAAAAGGCGGCGTGCAGTTTGTCCACCTGCGGCCCCCCTGGAAACCCCAGCCCCATGGCCACTCCCACCTTGTCGTAGGCCTCCCCGGCGGCGTCGTCCAGGGTCCCGCCCAGGTGGACCTCCCGGTCGGGCTCCTCCACCCGGTAGAAATCCGTATGCCCGCCCGAGACAACCAGCGCCAGATGCGGAAAAGGCGGCGGCCCCCCCAAGGCACCCGAGTCCTGCCCCTCCCCACCCGGCGGATTGCCGAGGAAGAGCGAGTAGATGTGCCCGGCCAAGTGGTGGACCCCGGCCAGGGGGATCCCCCGGCTCCAGGCAAGGGCCTTGGCCGCCGAGAGTCCCACCAGCAGGGCGATGACAAGCCCCGGCCCGCGCGTCACCGCCACCGCGCCGATGTCCCCGAGCGAGACCCCGGCGTCCTCCAGGGCGGCGCGGAGGACGGGCTCCACCCGCTCGACGTGGCGCCGGGAGGCCAGCTCCGGCACCACCCCCCCGAACCGGCCGTGCAGATCGTGCTGGCTGGCCACCACATTGGACAGCACCTGAGGTGAAACACGAGGTTCACCAAGAGTCTCAAATGAGACCACCGAAGCCGCTGTTTCATCGCAACTTGTCTCGACACCGAGGATCAGCATCCGGCCCCTCTCCCTCATTCGGTCACCGCGCTCGGGGGCACGATGCGGACCCCGGACTCCCGCAACCGGGGGAGGGCCCGGCGCAGGGCGGCGATGGTGCCGGGCCGGGGATGGCCGATGCCCACCGCCCGCCCCTGCTTCCTCGCCTCTTCGAGCAGGCGATCGAGCTGACGAGCGACCGCCTCCTCCCGGGGGTCGTTGTCCAGGAACACGGTGCGCGCCGCCGCGCGCACCCCGAGCCCCCGGGCCAGCCTCCAGCCCACCGAGCGCGGGGAGGTCAGGCTGTCCACGAAGTAGAGCTTCCGCGCCCGGAGCTCCCCGAGGATCACCCCCATCGCGTCCTCCCTCTCGGTGAAGCGGGAGCCCATGTGGTTGCTCACCCCGGCGGCGCCCGGGACCGCCTCCAGGGCCTCCCGGAGCCCGCGGCGCCACCTCTCTTCTCCCTGGGAGAGGTAGAGCGCTCCGGGGCCGGGCCGGGGCTGCTCGGCGGCCTGGGGCTCGAGCGGCAGGTGGAGGAGCACCTCCCTCCCCCGCTCCGCCGCTTCCCGGGCCACCTCCTTGGAATGGGGGAGAAAGGGCAGCACCGAGAAACCCAGGGGGAGGTCCAGGGCCAGAAGCTCGCGGGCGGCCGCCAAGTCCCGCCCCAGGTCGTCGATGAGGATGGCCGCCCGGGGCTCAGCGCCGCCCAAGGAAACCGGAGGAGGGCCGGACGCACCCGCCGCCCGGGCGGACGAACCCGCCCCCTGGACGAGTGCCAGGGCGGCGAACGCCAGGAGGAATCCTCTCAACCGAAACCCGCCCCGGGCGGGGCGGGGTGACCGGTGACCCGATTCGGCCTCGTCGACCGGCAAGATCAGAACTCCCGATACGGTTCCGGGCGCCCCATGCAAAAGGCCGCGGCGGCCCTCACGCGCCGGTCCCCTTCTTCTCCTTCTTGGCGAGGACCTCCTCCTTCAGGTACTCCACCGCCTTGTCCAGCTGGACGTCCTTCTCCTCCCCGGCCGGCGCGCGGGACGGCCGCACGCGGGTGACCGGCTGATCCGCCGGCTGCTCTTGGACGCCCTTCTTCTCGGCCTCGCTGGGCAGGTGCCCGGGGAGGTCCCTCTCCCGGATCAACTCGGAGCCGGGCGGCAGGTTGTTCTCCGAGGCCACCTTGACGTCGGGCTCGATGCCCTCCCCTTGGATGAGCCGCCCCTTGGGAGTGTAGTAGAGGGCCGTCGTCAGCCGCAGGCCCGAGCCGTCCGAGAGGGGGACGATGGTCTGGACCGACCCCTTGCCAAAGGTCTTCTCGCCGAGCACGGGAGCCCGCTTGAGGTCCTGGAGGGCTCCCGCCACGATCTCCGAGGCGCTGGCGCTGCCCGCGTTGACCAGGACCACCATGGGGATGTCGGCCCCGGCGCCGCGCTCGGAGGAAGTGAAGCGCTGCTGCTGGCTCTCGAGCCTGCCCTTCGTGTAGACGACGAGCTTGCCCGGCTCGAGGAACATGTCCGAGACCTCGACCGCCTGGGAGAGCAGCCCGCCCGGGTTGTTGCGCAGGTCGAACACCAGCCCCCGGACCTTCTCCTTCATGAGCTGGGAGAGCGCGTCGCGCAGCTCGGTCCCGGTCGTGCCTTGGAAGCTCCGGAGGCGGACGTAGCCGATTTGGTCGGGCAGCATCCGGCTGCGCACGCTCTTGATGCGGATGATCTCGCGCGGGATGGTGAAGTCGAGCGGCCGGTCCACCCCCTTGCGCCGCACCTTGATCTTCACCGAGGTCCCGGGCTCGCCCCGCAGGCGCCGCACGGCGTCATGCAGGTTCATGTCCTTGGTGCTCTCGCCCTCGACCTCGACGATCTGGTCCCCGGCCTTGATGCCCGCCCGGAAGGCGGGGGTGTCCTCGATGGGGGTGACGACGGTCAGCACGTCGTCCCGGACGGTGATCTCGATCCCCAGACCGCCGAAGCGGCCCGTCGTCTCGACCTGCATCTCCCGGTAGAACTCGGGGGTGAGATAGCCCGTGTGGGGATCGAGGGTGCGCAGCATGCCGTGGATGGCGCCCTGGATGAGCTTCTTGGGCTCGGTGGGATTGACGTAATTCTCCTCCACCAGGCTGAGCACCTCGGTGAAAGTCCGCAGGTCGGAGTAGGCGGACTCCTCCCGGGCGGCGGTGTTCCCCATGGGGCCCATCGCCAGGCCGGCGGCCATGAGCAGGACCGCCACCGTCCACATCAGCCAGCCACCCACCACACCTTTCCTCAACATGCCTGCTTCTCCTTGGGAGGAAGCCCGTGAAGCTCCTTCCCTCAACGCCGCGGCGAAAGCCACCGCACCGGATCCAGCGGTATCGAGCCCTTCCGAATCTCAAAGTACAACGCCGCCCCGCCCAGGGCCTCCGTGGTGCCCACCCGGGCGATCATCTGGCTGGCGTCCACCTTCTCTCCCTTGTCCACGAACACATCGCCCGCGCCGCCGTACACGGTGTACATCTCGCCCGCGTGCCGGAGGACGAGGAGATGGCCATAGCCCCTCACCCAATCGGCGAACACCACTTCGCCCGAGGCCACGGGCCGCACCGGCGCGCCGGCCACGGCCCGGATCCGGAGGCTCCGCCCTCCCCCCTCGCCGGGACCCGGGGCGGCGGGGAGGCCATCCACGGGCCAGGGCAGCCCCCCCTCCACCAGCCGCCCGCCGCGCTCCCCCTCCGGCAGCGGCCTCGCCGTGAGGAGGGAGGCGATGGAGTCCCGCAGCGCGTCGCGGGAGAGCTCCAGTTCCTCCATCAGCCGCTCGCGCTTGCCCTTGTCATTCTCGAGCTCGACCAGCTGCCGCGAGCGGTTGTTGTACAGGACGACGAGGCGCTTCTTGGCCTCGGCCTGGCGGGCGAGGAGGGCCGCCCGCTCGTCCACCTCCTTCTGAACCTCCGCCTGGACCAACGCCAGCCACTCCCCGCTCTTGCGGAAGCTTTCCATCAGCCGGGCATCGTGGCGCGAAACCAGCGCCGCCAGCGACCAGCGGTCCAGTATGTCCTCCACCGAGCGCGACATCACCAGCAGCCGGAGGGTCGCGGCCGGCCCGCCCATGTAGAGCTCCCGGAGGCGCTCCTCGAGGCGGCGCTTCAGGGCCTCCCGCTCCGTCCGCAACGCCCGGGCCCGGCCCTCGACCTCCGCCAGCCGGATCTCCGAGCGCCGCAGCTGCTGCTCCAGGAGCCGGAGCCGCTCGTCCTCGGCGGCGAGCTGGGCGGCGGCGGCGTCCAGCGTCTCGAGCAAGGACTCCGCCCGGCGGCGGCGCTGGGCCTCGCGGTCGCGCTCCTCGGCCAGGACCTGCTCCATGGAGCGAAGCCGCTCTTCCCGGCGGCGGATCTCCCGCTCCACCCCGGCGAGGGCGCCGCCCGCGCCGCCGGGGGCGGCGAGGGAATGCCCGGGCGGGAGAGCGCCCGCGGCCCCCAAAACCGCCAATATCCATCCTACCGCGAAGGGCAGCCTTCCAGCAATTCGGCGGTTCCGGGGGGGGTGAGCGCCACCCATCCTCCGGGCGCGGGCGGCCATCACCGGCTGGCCCGCAGAAAGTGGCGCACCGAGACCGCGCTGCCGATGAGGCCGAGCCCCGCGCCGGTCGCGGCCAGCCCCAGGGGGAGCCGCCAGCCCCCCACGGCGATGGCGAACTCCCCCCCGACGAGGCTCCACGCGATGGG
>JBBTDR010000613.1:0-5966 GCA_038042665.1 Nitrospinota bacterium | reverse complement strand
ATCCGCGAGCTGCCTGAAGGCTGCTGGAGCTTCGAGGACCAGCTCGACGACGATTCCCACTCCCCCGGGCCGGTCCCCCTCAAGGTGACCCTCTCCATCCGCCACCGGCCAAAACCCCACATGGTATTCGACTTCACGGGCTCGAGCCCCCAGCGGATCGGCGCGGTCAACGTGGTCTACGAGGCCCTGTTCGCCACCGTGGCCTACGTCCTGAAGGCCACCATCGATCCCGAGCTCTGGTCGAACGCCGCCTTCGAGCGGGTGGTCCAGATCGTGGTCCCCGAGGGCTCCGTCCTCAACCCCCGGCCGCCCGCCGCCGTGGGCGGGAGGGGGACCACTTGCCAGCGGCTGGCCGACCTTCTGCTGGGGGCGATGGCCCAAGTGGCGCCTGAGCGTGTGTGCGCCTGCGGCCACGGGACGACCTCGATCAACATCCACGGACACGATCCCAGCCGGCGCAGGCCCTTCATCTGCATCGACGGCATCGGGGGTGGGATGGGAGGCAGAGAGGGCCACGACGGGATGGACGCTGTCCAGATTCACACCAACAACATCCCGAACCTTCCGGTTGAGATCCTTGAGTCAGAGTACCCTCTCCGCGTCGAGCGCTTCGAGCTCGTCCCCGACAGCGGCGGCGCGGGCCGTTTCCGCGGCGGGCTGGGGACCCGGAAGGACTTCCGCATGCTCGCCGACATCGGCTACATCGCCCACGCCGACCGGCACGAGTTCGCCCCCTGGCCCTTGCTCGGAGGGAAAGAGGGCCGCATGGGAATGCACCTGCGGAACCCGGGCCGGCCCGATGAGAAGAGGCTCCCCAGCAAGGGCGGCCCATTCGACTTCAAGGCGGGCGAGGTCCTGCGCTGCCAATCGGCGGGCGCGGGCGGTTACGGCGACCCGGCGCAGCGCGATCCGCAATCGCTCGCGATAGACCTGGCCGACGGGAAGATCACGGAGAAGGCCGCCCGCGAATCTTACCCCCGCGATCTGGTCGAGGAAGCCCTCCGCCGGGCTGAGATCCTATGACAAGCAGGCGCGCCGCCCGTCCAAGGCGCTTTCGAGTGGGGATCGACATCGGCGGCACGTTCACCGACGTGATCCTCATGGGCGAAAGAGGCGAGATCGCCGCCGCCCACAAGGTGGACACCACGCCTTCCCGCCTCGAAGCGTGCTTCATCGCCTCCCTCCGCCGGGTGGCCGAAGGCCTCCCCCGGGGAGCCGTCGAGCGGATCCTTCACGCCACCACCGTGGCCACCAACACCGTCCTGGAATCCAAGGGCGCGCGGACCGCCCTTGTCGTGACCGAAGGCTTCCGGGATATCCTCGAGATAGCCCGGCAGCGGCGGCCCAGCCTCTACGACCTCAAGGCCGAAAAAGCCAAGCCGCTCATCCCCCGCCGCCTCTGCTTCGAGGTGCGGGAGCGGATGGCCTGGGACGGCCAGGTGGTTGTCCCCCTCACCGACGGCGAGCTCTCCCGGCTCGCCGCCGAGCTCTCCCCCTCGAAGGCCGAGTCCGTCGTCATCTCCCTTCTCTTCTCCTTCGTGAATCCCGCCCACGAGAGGCGCATCAAGGAGCACCTCGAAGGAGCCCTTCCCGGACGCCATATCGTCGCCTCCTCCGACGTGACGCCCGAGTTCAGGGAATTCGAACGAACGAGCACGGCCGCCCTGGTCGGCTACCTGAAGCCCATCTTCGCGCAATACACCGACAAACTTACATTCGAGCTGTCCAATCTGGGAGAGAGCCCCGAGAAACTCCTCATCATGAACTCCGCGGGAGGGCTGATGTCGCCCAGGTCGGCCCGGGAGCGGCCCCACGCGCTCATCGAGTCGGGTCCCGCCGCCGGCGTCATCGCCGCCACGGCGCTGGCGCGGGAGATTCGAGAGCCCAACGCCATTTCGTTCGACATGGGGGGGACCACCGCCAAGGCCAGCCTGATCGAAGGAGGCAAGTACCAGACCACCACCGACTACGAAGTCGGGCGGGGGATGCACCAGTCCCTGGCCGTGCGCTTCACCGGATATCCCGTCAAGATACCCGTCATCGACCTGACCGAGTGCGGCGCCGGAGGCGGCTCCATCGCCTCCGTGGACGCGGCCGGGATACTTAAGGTGGGACCGCGCAGCGCGGGGGCGGTTCCCGGCCCCGTCTGCTACGGCCGGGGCGGCGAGGAGCCCACCGTCACCGACGCCAACCTCGTCCTCGGCCGCATCAACCCGTCGTACTTCGTGGGGGGCGAGTCCTCGCTGGATCCGGACCGCGCCCGGGACGCCATCGAAACCAAGATCGCCAAGCCCCTGCGCCTCACGGTCCTGGATGCGGCCTCGGGGATCATCGAAGTGGGGAACGCCCACATGGTGCGCACGCTACGGGTGATCTCGGTGGCCCGCGGGTACGACCCCCGCCATTTCGCCATCATCGCCTTCGGCGGGGCGGGTCCCCTCCACGCGGCCGATCTGGCGCTCGACCTCCGCATTCCCCGCATCATCATCCCGGAAGCCCCCGGCCTCTTCTCCGCGCTGGGGCTCCTCCGCGCGGACCTGCGGGCGGACTTCACCGCCACAGCTCGCCTCCCCCTGAACGCCGAGAACACCGGGGCGCTGGCCCGGCTCCTCGCGCGCATCGAGGGGGAAGCCGACGCCTGGCTGCGGCACGAGAGCGTGCCCCGGAGAAGCCGCCTCCTCCTCCGCAACGGCGATATGCGCTACCCGCTGCAGAATTACGAGCTAAACGTTCCCCTGCCACCGGGCAGGGTGAACGCCTCCTGGATCTCGCGCACTCGCGAACAGTTCCACGGCGCCCACGAACGGCACTACAGCTACTGCGACCGCAGTGAGCGGGTGCAACTTGTGACGCTCCGGGTCTCCGCCATCGGGCGCACCGCCAGGATTCAGTCCCCGCGGATCCGGGCCGGAGGCCACAGCCCACGCGAAGCCATCAAGGGAGAGCGGCGCGTGCACTTCCAAGAGGCGGGGGATTTCCTTCCCTCCCCCATCTACGAACGAGCCCTCCTCCGCGCCGGGAACCGGCTCGAAGGCCCCGCGGTGGTCGAGCAGGCGGACTCCACCATCTTGATCCCGCCCTCGTTCCTCGCCGAGGTGGACGCGCGCGGAAGGCTCCTCCTGTCCCTGAAGCAGGCCGCGAAGAGAAAGAAAGGAGCGAAGGGAGCGGTTAGATAGTCCGCAACTTTGCGGTCGCCGCCGCGTCAACCACACCGTTTTCGGAGATCGCCGCGCGGTACACCTCCCGGGCCCGGCGGGGCGAGATCTTGCCGTCCCGCACGTCGCGGGCCACCTGCTCCGCGTCGCGCTCGGAAGGGGGGCCGTACCCTCCGGCGCCGGGGGTAACGTGGAGGTAGGTGGTCCCGCAGGGCACGGTCAGGGTTTCGTTCCCTTTCATCCGCTCTTCGTTCGGCTCCCCGGGGTTCAAGACGTTCTGGCACACCGTGCCCTCCTTCCCCCCGTGAAGGCCCCAGGGAGGACGGTTGGCGCGGCCCGACCGGACCTGGAGCAAGGCTCCCTCCGGAGCGAGGATGCGTATCTTCCGCCGCACCCCAAGCCCTCCCCGGAAGCGACCCGCCCCTTCGGAATCCGGCTCGTACCCGTACTCTTCCACCAGGACGGGATAGGTGCTCTCCACCAGCTCCACCGGGGAGTTCGCCATGTTGGCGGCCACGTTGGCCACCCCATCCACGCCGTCCATCCGCGGATGCCCTCCCCAGGCGCCCACCAGGGCCTCGCTCAGGATGCTGGGGCGCCCGTTCACCCGGGCGCCGACGGTGTACCGCGTGGTCCCGCCCTCGCTCGCAGCGCGGACCCGATGAGGGGCTGCCTGGGCCAGGGCCCCGAAGATGCAGTCGGCCAGGCGGTAGCCCACCACTCCCATGGCCCCCACGGCGGCGGGGAAGCTCGGATGAATCAGCGTGCCCTCGGGAGCGACCATATGCAGGGGACGGAAGAAGCCGGCCGTGTTGGGAATCTCGGGCGACATGATGGACCGGACGGCGAGATAGAAAGCCGAGCGCGAATAGGCCAGTGGGGAGTTGATGGCGGTGGGGACTTGGGAAGAGGTTCCTGTGAAGTCGGCCGTGAGCTCGTCTCCCTCGATGCGAACCGTGACGCAGAGGCGCTGCGGAGGACCGCCCTGCCCATCGTTGTCGAGCCAGTCCTCGAAGGTGTAGGTCCCATCTGGGATCGCCGCGATCTCGGCCCTGGCCATCCGCTCGCTGCGATCGAGCAGGTTCTCCATCGTGATGGCGAGAACGTCTGCCCCGTAGCGGCCGGTCAGGGCCCTCAGCCGCTTCTCCCCCAGCCGGCACGCCGTGAGCTGGGCTTCGAGGTCGCCGTAGAAATCGCGCGGCAGCCGGACGTTGCGCTCGATGAGAGCGAGCAGCGTCTGATCCCTCCTGCCCTCCCGCTCGAGCAGCAGAGGGGGGATGCGCAGGCCCTCCGCGAACACTTCGCGGCTGTTCACAGGTACGCTTCCCGGCACGTGCCCCCCCACATCCGTGTGATGGGCCATCACGACCGCGTGGGCGACGATCTCTTCCCGGACGAAGATGGGCGTGAGGATAACCACGTTGGGGAGGTGCATCCCTCCCTCGTAGGGATCGTTCAGGATGAGAGCGTCGCCGGGCTGGAGATTGCCCTCGAAGCGGCGCAGCATCGACTCGACCGCCGTGGGGAGCGCGCCCAAATGGATCGCCATCCCCACTCCTTGGACCACCATTTCCCCCCTGGGGTTGCAGAGCGCCACGGTGAAGTCGAGCAGGTCACGAACGAGGGGCGAATAGGCCGTCCGGACGACGACGGCGGCCATCTCATCGGCCACGCTGAACAGCCCGTGCTCGAGGACCGAGGCCGTAACCGGATCGAGCCCGCGCTCCCGGCTGGTCATGCGCCCTCCTCGCGCGGTCCATGCGTTGCGGAAACGGTTGCTTCTACCATACCATTGCGCCCTCGATCCAACGCCAACCGGCCGGGGTTGCCTGCCTGGACCCCGCGCCAACGACCGGAAAGAGATACCTGATGGCGAAAGGGCGGTTCCGCATCGGAGTGGACATCGGCGGGACGTTCACGGACGTGGTCCTCCTGGAAGACGACGGGACCGTCCACATCGCCAAGGCGGTCTCCACCCCCCACGCCTACGAGCACGGCATCCTGAAGATGCTGGCCAGGCTCCTCCGCGAAAGTGCCATTCACGCCGGGGGATGCACGGAAGTCTCCCACGGCACCACCATCGCCACAAACGCCATCATCGAGCACAAGGGCGCGGCCACAGGGCTGATCACCACGAAGGGCTTCCGCGACGTCCTGGAGCTTCGCCGCATCCGCATCCCCCGGCAGTACGACCTCACCTGGGAGAAGCCCCAGCCCCTGGTTGAGCGCTACCTGCGCCTGGAGGTGGAAGAGCGCAGCAATTACAAGGGGGAGGTTCTGGCGCCCCTCGACGCCGAATCGGTGCGGCGCGCTCTGCGCCGGCTGCTGGAACACGGGATGGAATCCGTCGCCGTCTGCCTTCTCCACAGCTTCGCCAATCCCGCGCACGAAAGGTCCATACGCGACATCCTCCGCCGGGAGGCGCCCGGCCTCCACGTCTCCCTCTCCTCCGACGTGCTGCCCGAGATGAGGGAATACGAGCGCGCGAGCACCACCGTCATCAACGCCTACGTCCAGCCCGTGGTCAAGCGCTACCTCGCATCCCTCGAAAGCGGCCTCCGCGCGCAGGGCTTCCGCGCTCCCGTCCTGATGATGCAGTCGAACGGCGGCGTCATGGCCGCCGAACTGGCGGGTGAGCGCCCCGTCCACATCATCGAGTCCGGCCCCGCGGCGGGCGTCATCGCGGCCCACCAGCTCGGCCGGCGGATCAGCGAGCATAACATCATCTCCATGGACATCGGCGGGACGACCGCCAAGGCCAGCCTCATCGAGGGGGGGAGGCTCAGCTTCTCCAGTGAATATGAGGTGGGG